>NZ_JBANRO010000004.1:0-285876 GCF_037154115.1 Alteraurantiacibacter palmitatis
CTTCCTGCTCCTTCAAAACAGCGATGATCTGCTCCTCGCTGAACCTGCTCCGCTTCATTCGTCCGTCTCCTTCTCAGAGCCTGATCCGAAATTAAGTTGAGTGGTGCCAGCGGGTTAGCTTGACGCGAGCCCAAGTCGCTGATTCACGGGGTTTTGCAACAAACTTCGGGAGTTCAACGATGTGGACCGACACCACCCGGGCGCAGTATGCCCGTGCCGACCTGGCTTTGCCAAGCGATTTGACCGATGCGGAATGGGCCGTGCTGGAGCCGTTACTTCCGGGCCCTTGCTGTGTAGGGCGACCGCGCAAATGGCCGCTGCGGCGGATCATCGAGGCGATCCTGTATCTGCTGCGCGGTGGGCTGCCCTGGCGGATGTTGCCGCCCTGCTTTCCTCCGGTCTCGACGGTGCGGCGCTGGTTCTATCTGTGGCGCGACAATGGTCTGTGGCTCTCGCTCAATCACGCCCTGCTGCTGATCGGGCGGGAAGCCCTCGGGCGCGAGGCTTCTCCGAGCGCTGGGGTCATCGACAGCCAAAGCGTGAAAACCACGGAAAGCGGCGGGCCTTGCGGCTATGACGCAGGCAAGAAGATCAAGGGCCGCAAGCGACACATCGTGACCGACACCGAGGGCAATCTCGTTCATGCCGTGATCCACACCGCTGACGTGCAGGATCGCGATGGCGCGCCGTTTGTTCTGGCCGAGATCATCCGCCGTCACCCTTGGCTCAGGCACATCTTCGCCGATGGCGGCTATGCTGGCGACAAGCTTCGCCAGGCGCTGCGCAAGATCGGGAAGTGGACGGTCGAGATCATCAAGCGATCCGACCATGCCAAGGGCTTCGAGGTCCTGCCCAGACGCTGGGTGGTCGAGCGGACCTTTGCGTGGCTCGGTCGCAACCGCCGCCTCGCCAAAGACTTCGAGCAGACCATCGCATCGGCAACCGTCCGTCGCCTCGAATAGAAACATCGTTCCAGATGTCTTTAAGGCATAATCCGGGTGCGGCGCGGGATGAAGTAGCCTTACGCTGTCCGCTCCAATCAGTGAGGCGTGCTGCCCTGCCAGCCATGCATCCCGCCAAAAGGTAGTGCCATGCCTCTCAAGCGGGGAACCAATTTCGTCGCGGCAGGAGTTTACCGCCTCATTGAAAGCAGCAACATCTGACCAGACCGCAAGCCTATCTGCCCATGCCCTCAGCCGCGCTGGATCCATTTCACTCCCACTCGATCGTCCCCGGCGGCTTGCTGGTGAAGTCATAGACCACGCGGTTGATGCCCTGCACTTCGTTGACGATGCGGGTGGCGACGCCGGTCAGGAAATGCGGGTCGAACGGATAGACATCCGCCGTCATCCCGTCGGTGCTGGTTACGGCGCGCAGGCCGCACACGCTGTCATAGGTGCGGTAGTCGCCCATCACGCCCACCGTCTTCACCGGCAGCAGCACGGCGAAAGCCTGCCAGATCGCGTCATACAGCCCCGCTTTGCGAATCTCGTCGAGATAAATCGCGTCGGCCTTGCGCAGAATGTCGCAGCGTTCCTTGGTCACTTCGCCGGGGATGCGGATGGCAAGGCCGGGGCCGGGGAATGGATGGCGGCCCACGAAGATGTCGGGCAGGCCCAGCTCGCGGCCCAGCACGCGCACCTCGTCCTTGAACAATTCGCGCAAGGGTTCGACCAGTTTCATGTTCATGCGTTCGGGCAGGCCGCCGACATTGTGATGGCTCTTGATCGTGACCGAAGGCCCGCCGGTGAAGGAGACCGATTCGATCACATCGGGGTAAAGCGTGCCTTGGGCAAGGAAATCGGCCCCGCCGATCTTCTTCGCCTCCTCCTCGAACACGGCGATGAATTCCGCGCCGATGAACTTGCGCTTGGCTTCGGGGTCGGTCACGCCGGCCAGGCCCGCCATGAAGCGCTCCTCGGCATCCACCACCACCAGCGGGATGTTGTAATGGTCGCGGAACATGGTTTCGACCTGTTCCCGCTCGTTCATGCGCAGCAGGCCGTGATCGACGAACACGCAGGTGAGCTGGTCCCCAATGGCCTCGTGAATCAGGATCGCCGCAACAGAGGAATCGACCCCGCCCGACAGGCCGCAGATCACGCGGCCATCGCCCACCTGTGCGCGGATTTCGGCAACCTTGGTCTCGCGGTAGGCGGCCATCGTCCAGTCGCCCTTCAGCCCGCACACGCGGTGGACGAAATTGGCGAGCAGCTTGGCCCCATCGGGCGTGTGCACCACTTCGGGGTGGAACTGCGTGCCGTAAAACTGCCGCGCCTCGTCCGCGATCACGGCAAAGGGCGCGCCGTCCGATACCGCCACGATCTCGAAACCGGGGGCGAACTGCGTCACCTTGTCGCCATGGCTCATCCACACCTGATGCCGTTCGCCCACATTCCACAGGCCATCGAACAGCGCGCAGGGCTTGGCGACGGTGAGGTAGGCGCGGCCGAATTCGCCGCCATCCCCGGTTTCATGGCCGGGGCGCACTTCGCCGCCCAATTGGTGACTCATCACCTGCTGGCCGTAGCAGATGCCAAGGATCGGCACGCCCGCCTCGAAAAGCAGGGCCGGAGCGCGCGGGCTGCCTTCGTCGGGCACGCTGGCGGGCGAGCCTGACAGGATGATGCCCTTGGGGCGCATCCGGTGAAATGCGGCCTCGGCCATGCTGAAAGGGGCAATCTCGCAATAGACGCCCGCTTCGCGCACGCGGCGCGCGATCAACTGGGTCACCTGGCTGCCGAAATCGACGATGAGGATGGAATCAGGGTGTTCGCTCATGGCCCACGCGCTTGCCTTGAAGCGGGCGCGCTGTCCAGCCGTGCGGCCCCCTCCGGCCGCAAGACAACGCGCCTGTGTGACAATCCGTATGTGACAATCCGGCGAAAGCGCCTTTGAGAAATGCGCAACAGGCGTCGCGTTTTTCGCATTTGCACCATTTCATGCTGCAATGCACAAAGCTTCACGAGAGATGTCCGAACGGCTCCACCCCAGTTTGATTGCCCAACCGATCAATGGAGCACCGACCATGAAGACTGTTCTTTTCGCCGCCGCCCCCGCACTGGCCCTTGCTTCCGCGCTCTCTGCCCCCGCCGCCGCGCAAAGCGTGATGATCATCAAGATGGGCTATGACCGCGCCCCGCGCGCCGAAGCCGCCCTTGCCGCCGATGCCATCGTGGCCGAAGCCGCCGAACGCGCCTGCCCGCGTCCCTTCCTGCGCAATCTGCGGGCGCAGGAACTCTACCGCCTGTGCCTGGCCGAAGCGCGCGCCGAAGCCGAAGCCAAGCTGGCCGCGCGCGAAACCCCGACGGAACTGGCACGCCGCTGATCTGCGCACAAGGTCTTGTCACATATTGAAAACATACAGGTTGCAAAACTTGCAACAACTGTCAAATTCTTCGCAATTGCACAAAATGCGTATTGACCTATCTGCACCTCGCAAGCGGGCCGCCTCCATCTCTCTCCCTCCCTCTCCCCCGGAGGCGGTCCGCAAAACAGGAGCAAAAACCATGCGCAATTTCGCCACGACGCTGCTGGCCTCGATCGCTTCGCTGGCCGTCAGCGCCACGATGTTCAACGCCATTCTCGTCTGAGTTTGGCCTCGTCCGAAGCCGCACGGCCCGGACGACATAGGAATCTGGATATGACCACTTTTGCCAAGCGCGTGCTCAACGCCTATTTCGACAGCGTTGCGCGCCTGCCTTACCCGGCGATCTGGATGGCCTGATCGGCATCCCGATCCGGCCGCCCGCAACGGGCCTGAACGGCCGCTCCTTCAAAAGGGGCGGCCGTTTGCATTTGCGCCCAGAATGCGCCGCCTTGAACAAGTTGTGGAACACCCCGCCCAAAGGCGGTGCTTTTGCTTCCTAAAGTGCCTGCAGATTCCTATATGATGGGCATGACCGATACCTCTGCCACTCCGCCCCAGAAAGACGTCCGCACCGCCGAATACGGCGCCGAGAGCATCAAGGTGCTCAAGGGCCTCGATGCCGTGCGCAAGCGGCCCGGAATGTATATCGGCGATACCGATGACGGATCGGGCCTGCACCACATGGTGTTCGAGGTATCCGACAACGCGATTGACGAGGCGCTGGCCGGCCATTGCGACCTGGTGCTGATCGAACTCAACCCCGATGGCAGCGTCAGCGTCGAAGATAACGGACGCGGCATTCCGGTGGACATCCACAAGGAAGAAGGCGTGTCCGCCGCCGAGGTCATCATGACCCAGCTTCACGCAGGCGGGAAGTTCGAGAATACGAGCGACGACAACGCCTACAAGGTGTCGGGCGGCCTGCACGGCGTGGGCGTCTCGGTTGTGAACGCGTTGTCCGAATGGCTTGAGCTGACCGTTTGGCGCGACGGGAAGGAGCACTGGATCCGGTTTGAGCACGGCGATGCCGTGGCTCCGCTGAAAGTGGTGGGCGATGCGCCGAAGGTTACCGGCAATGCCGACCCGAACGGCTTCAAGAAGGGCACCCGCGTCACCTTCAAGGCGAGCGAGGAGACCTTCAAGAACGTCCTCGAATTTGATTTCGACAAGCTCGAGCACCGCTACCGCGAACTCGCCTTCCTCAATTCGGGCGTGCGCATCCTTTTGCGCGACAAGCGGCATGAGGAAGTGCTGGAGCACGACCTGTATTACGAAGGCGGCATCGCGGCCTTCGTCAAATATCTCGACCGCAACAAGCAGGCCCTTGTTCCCGAACCGATTTCGGTAAGCGCGGAGAAGGACGGGATCGGCATCGATGTCGCGCTGGAATGGAACGATTCCTATTACGAAAACGTGCTGTGCTTCACCAACAACATCCCGCAGCGCGACGGCGGCACGCATCTGGCCGCTTTCCGCGCAGCCTTGACGCGCACGCTCAACAATTATGCCGAACGCTCGGGCCTGCTGAAGAAGGAAAAGGTCAGCCTGTCGGGCGAGGATATGCGCGAAGGCTTGACCGCGATTGTCAGCGTGAAGCTGCCTGATCCCAAGTTCTCCAGCCAGACCAAGGACAAGCTCGTCTCCTCCGAGGTGCGATCACCGCTCGAAAGCCTGATGGGCGACAAGATGAACCAGTGGCTGGAAGAAAACCCGGCCGATGCCAAGCAGATCATCCAGAAGGTGATCGACGCCGCCGCCGCGCGCGAGGCTGCGCGCCGCGCCCGCGAAATGAGCCGCAAGGGCGCGATGAGCGTCGCCAGCCTGCCCGGCAAGCTGGCCGATTGCCAGGAACGCGACCCCGCCAAGTCCGAACTGTTTCTGGTCGAAGGCGATTCGGCCGGGGGCAGCGCCAAGCAGGGCCGCGACCGCAAGACGCAGGCGATCCTGCCCCTGCGCGGCAAGATCCTGAACGTCGAACGCGCCCGGTTCGACCGGATCATATCCTCCAAGGAAGTGGGCACGCTGATCCAGGCAATGGGCACGGGCCTGCGCGATGAATTCAATCTGGAAAAGCTGCGCTACCACAAGATCGTCATCATGACCGACGCCGACGTGGACGGCGCGCATATCCGCACGCTGCTGCTCACCTTCTTCCACCGGCAGATGCCCGAAATCGTCAAGGCGGGGCATCTGTTCATCGCCCAGCCGCCGCTGTTCAAGGTGGCGAAGGGCCGCAGCGAGGTTTACCTGAAGGATCAGGCCGCGCTCGACCGCTATCTGGTGGAAGCGGGCCTGCAAGGGCGCGTGCTCGAAACATCGGGCGGCGCGCGCGGGGGCAGCGAATTGGCCGATATCGTGGCGCGCGCCCTGCGGCTGAAGAACACGCTGGCCTTCGTGCCGCGCAAGTATGAGCCGCAGGTGATCGAGGCGATGGCGCTGAAGGGCGCGCTGGCCCCCGGCCTCTCGCCCGCCGACCGCGCCGCGCGGCTTGCCGATGCCGCCGCGCATTTGCAGGCAGGTGATGCCGATGCCGAATGGGCCGCTTCGCTCACCGATGATGGCACTGTGCGGTTCGAACGCAAATGGCGCGGCGTGGCCGATGTCCATCTGATCGAGGGGAAGTTCCTCGACAGTGCCGAAGCGCGCAAGGTGCACGCCCGCGCCGCCGAACAGGGCGATGTCTTTATCACCCCGGTGCGGCTGGTGCGTTCGGGCAGCGAAGCAGCGGAAGCCGAAGCCGAGATTGCCGATGGGGGCGATGACACCGCGACGCCCTCGCTGCTCCCCGTCTCGCCCGATGCCATCATGCTTCCCACGCAATTGGTGGAGGCGGTGATGGCGGCAGGCCGCAAGGGCCTGTCGGTGCAGCGCTACAAGGGCCTTGGCGAAATGAACGCCGAGCAATTGTGGGAAACCACGCTCGACCCGGAAAACCGCGCGCTGTTGCAGGTGAAGGTCGAGGATGCCGACGTCACCGACGAGATCTTCACCCGCCTGATGGGCGATGTGGTCGAACCGCGCCGCGAATTCATTCAGGACAACGCGCTGAACGTCGCCAATCTCGATATCTAGGGCGCCCGCTCTCTCTCGCCGCCGATCCGCTCCGCCGGCGCTTTCTTCACCATGATGAAGGAAGCGGGCGCCTGGCCATACGTATGGGCCATCAGCGCACTTGACGCATTCATCCAAATATGAGAGCGCTACCAAACGCTTAGGAGAATCGCCAAAAGGCGCCGGGCGCTAATCAAAAAAATGAGAGGGGGTAAGAGGATATGTTGAAGGGTGCAAAAATGGTAGCGTTATCACGCGCTGCCAAAACCGTCGTTTTGGGTGTCGCCGCCAGCCTTATGGTAAGCGTTACCGCGCAGGCGCAGACAATCTGCAGCAATGGCACGGGCAATCAGGGCGGCTATTTCTGGACATTCTTCCGCGACAGCGGATCGGGCTGCATGACGCTGGGCGCAGGCGGCAATTACAGCGTCAGCTGGCAGCTGGGCAGCAGCGGAAATCTGGTGGTCGGCAAGGGCTGGGCCACCGGATCGACCAGCCGCGTCGTCAATTACAATGCCGGCGTCTTCAATCCGGGCAATAACGGCTATCTCACGCTCTATGGCTGGACCACCAACCCGCTGGTCGAATATTACGTGGTCGATAACTGGGGCAATTACACCCCGCCGGGCGCGCAATCGATGGGCACCGTGACCAGCGATGGCGGCACCTACAACATCTACCGCACGCAGCGCGTCAACGCCCCGTCGATCATCGGCACCGCCACCTTCTACCAATATTGGAGCGTGCGCACGCAGAAGCGGCCCACCGGCCAGAACCACCGCATCACTTTCCAGAACCATGTCAATGCATGGCGCAACCGCGGCTGGAACCTGGGCCAGATGAATTACCAGGTGATGGCCGCCGAAGGGTTTGGCAGCAATGGCAGCGCCAATCTGACGGTCTGGTAAACAGTCTCCCCCGCGCTATGCGGACACTGCGGGGCTGGCCTTTACGGGCCAGCCCCTTTTTTTCTTAAAGGAGCGCTTACTCCGTCCCCATATCCAGCCGGTCTGCCAGCCAGGGCAGCACCACGTCCTGAAAGCGCGGGCCGATCCTGTCGGTATGCGTGCCGTCATAGACTTCCCAGAAATGCGGCAGGCCGAACTTGGCGAATTCCTGATGGATCAGCGTGTCGTCCGTCACCAGCCCGTCGCGGTTGCCCACATCAAGCCCGATACCATCGAAACTGCGCAAGGCTTCGACGCGCGAAGACACCATCGCCAGCGGCGAATTGGCCGCCCAGCGCGCCAGCACCAGTTCGTCGAGCGCGCCTTCCTCGTCCACCGCCCAATCGACATAGAAGGGCGGCTTTTGCGGATTGGGCGACCAGGCGACCGCGCTGGCCAGACCTGCGCGCATCCCGAACCCGGCCTGATCGACACCGTCGCGCGGCACAGCGGCCATCGTGGCGGCGCTTTCAGCGGTTTCGCGGCGGGCGGAAACGCAGCAGGGGCTTTGCGCCCAGATGCTGTCGAACACCTCAGGATGGGTCATCCCCACCACCAGCGTGCCGTATCCGCCCATCGAATGGCCGACCAGCGCGCGGCCATCCCGGCTGGCAATCGTGCGGTATTGCGCGTCAATCGCGGCAACCAGATCGGTGGCGATGAAATCGCGGAAATTGCCCGTGGTGACGCTGTTCGAATACATCGACCCGCCCATCGCGGTCAGCGTATCGGGCACCACCACGATAAACTCGCGCCCCGCCGCCGCATTGGTGGCAACCGCCGTTGGCACCTGCATATAGTCATAGAAATCGCGGCCCGAAATCGCAAAGCCGTGCAGGTAATAGACCACCGGATAGCGCCGATCCGGGCTGCTGCCATAGCTGGGCGGCAGCACCACCATCACCTCGCGCAGCGGCGAATTGCCTTCAAGGTTCCCCTCCAGCGATGCGCCGTGCACCATGATCGCCTCGACCGTGATTCCGGCGGGCACCACGGCATCGGGTGCGGTGATGTTCTGCGCGGCGGCCGGATTTGCGAGGGGAACGGCCAGCAGCAGCGCGGCGCCGGCGGCAAGGATCGTGCGGATCATGTCATTCTCTCCTGCGAAAGGTGTTCAGCGGTCCAGATGCTGCGCGAAGAAGGGCAGCACATGGGTGCGGATACGCTCGGCAATGCGGTTGCCGTGATCGCCTTCATACAGCTCGAACTGGTAGGCGACGCCGAACCGGTCGAGTTCGCGCATGAAGGCGTAATTGCCTTCCAGCAGGAAATCGGCATCGCCAATGTCGATGGCAAAGCCTTCCAGCGCGTTCAGCGCGGGCAGATATTGCGGCAGCAGCACCAGCGGCGAATTGGCGGCCAGACGCTGGTTCGCCAGCGGGTCGAGCGTGCCGTCTGCGCGAAGGCCGGTGTAGATTTTCAGGAAGCCTTCATCGGTCGGGTCGGGCGTCCATGTGGCGGCGGTGGACACGGCGGCCAGCTCCCCAAAACCGGCCGCCTCGGCCTGTTCGGGCGTCATCGCGGCGATGGCGCGGGCCTGATCGGCGGTCAGCTCCATCGGCGGCAGGCAGCACGCGCTCATCATATAGATGCTGGAAAACACGCCGGGATTCTTCATCGCCACGCGGATCGTGCCGTATCCGCCCATCGAATGGCCGGCGAGGCCCCGGCTTTCCGGCGCCGGGATCGTGCGCAGATTGGCATCGGCCCAGGCCACCAGATCGCGCGCCACCATGCTTTCGTAATCGCCCACGGTCGGCCCGCTGGAATAGAAGCCGCCGCGCCGCAGCGAATAGCCATCGGGCATCACCATGATGAAGTCCTGGCCCGCCTCTGCCGCGGCCTGCACCGCTTCGTGCAGGCGGAATCCTGCCTGCTGCGCATCGAGCGGCCCCCAATAGCCGTGCAGAAAATAGACCACCGGATAGCGGCGATCGGGGTTTTCGTCATAGCCGGGCGGGGTTGCCACCACCACGCGGCGCTCAGGCGAATTGCCTTCCAGATTGCCTTCGAGCGAGGGCGAATGGAAGGTCATGAACGTGGCGCGCGCCTGCTCCTGCGCGGCGGCAGGTGCGCTTGTCGCGGTGATGGCAAAGGCGGCGGCAAAAGCGGCAATCCGCCTTGTCAGTTTCGGCATATCTCTCCCCCGTATTATTGGCACGGATCATTGGCGGGCTGCACGGCCCGGCTCTGCCATGCAGGTTGCGGCGAGTGGCCCGCGCTTGTCCAGCGCCTTTTAGGTAAGAGATTGTCGCAGGGCCGTTTGTCGCCCCTATCAGCGCTGCGGCGGAAAGCCCGCGCCATCGGGCCAGTCGGGAGCAGCCAGACCCATCACCTTGAACAATTCCCCCATCTGCCCCGGTTCCACCAGCCGATCGCGCGCGGCCATCAACGCGCTGCGGTGCTGCGGGGCGAAGGCGGCCAGCGCTTCGGCCCGCTGATCAATGCCCAGCGCGGTCAGCCATTCGCCTTGCGTGGTGGTGCCCAGCCAGCGCGCCCCGCCCGCCAGCGCCACCTGCCGCGCCTGGTCGAAATCGACATGGGCGGTGAGGTCCGCCTCGCCCGGATGATCGAGCGGATCGACCTTGCGGTGCAGGCGCAAGGCTTGCAGTGTCGAGCCGGTGCGCGGCGCGGCATGGCCATAATCGATGAACAGCGCCGCCCCGCCCTGCGCCACAAGCCGCCCGGCCACCTCGAACAGGGTGGCCGCCGCGCCGGGGCAGGTCTCGATGATCGTGCCGATCTGGGCCGAGCGCCGGTTTTCGGGCACGGCAGCGTCCATCGGCTGGCGTCCGGCGACAGGGAAGAAGCGGCCGCTTTCGTCCACATCCACCATTACTTCGCGCCAGCCCTGATCGGTCATCACCAATTGGCGCACGGGCAGCGCATCGAGAAATTCGTTCGCCACCAGCAGGATCGGCCCGGTGCGCGGCACGCTGGCAAGATCGTGGTGGTGGATCGCGTGCGGCACCTGTTCGAGCTGCACATCGCGCAGCCGCACCGACCCTTCAATCAGATGCGCGCGCGGTTCAAAGCCATAGCGCTTCATCGCGCGCAGCGCATCGCGCGCCAGAAAGCCGCGCCCCGGCCCCAGTTCGACGAAATGCACAGGCTCCAGCCGCCCGCCCCTGATCCACATATCGGCCAGCCACAGGCCGATCAGTTCACCGAACATCTGGCTGATATCGGGCGCGGTGATGAAATCGCCCTCCTCGCCAAAGGGCTGACCTTCGGAATAATAGCGGGCGTTGCTCTCGCCCATGAACTGCATCAGGCTGATGGGCCCGGTTGCCGCAATCAGCCGGCGGAAGATGTCCGCCTGGCTCGCCTGCTTCATTGGGTCGGAGAGCCGGGGGGCGGGGTATAGCCCGTGGCCATCGCCGGCCGCATCAGCGACCACGCCACCAGCGCAAGGCCCGCCGCGATCAGCGGCAAGGTCAGCCACTGGCCCATGTTGAGGCCGCTCTGCGCTGCGAATTCGGCGAGATGTGCATCGGGTTCGCGGAAGAATTCGGCAAGGAAGCGGCCCAGCGAAATCGTGACGGTGAACACACCCACCAGCAGTCCCGTGCGATAGCGCGCGCGCGTCAGCCAGAACAGCGAGAGCATCACCACGATCACCAGCAGCCCTTCCAGCCCCGCCTGATACAGCTGGCTGGGGTGGCGCGGTTCCGGCCCCGCACCGGGGAACACCATCGCCCAAGGCACCAGCGATTCCACCGGCCGGCCCCACAATTCGCCATTGATGAAATTGGCAAGGCGACCAAACAGCATCCCGAAGCCCACATTGACGGCGATATAATCGCACACGCGCACGAAGTTGAGGCCGTTGCGCCACGCGACAAAGGCAATGGCCAACACCACGCCGATCAGCCCGCCATGGAAGCTCATCCCGCCGCCCAGCGTGTTGAACATCTCCCACGTGCCGAGGAAGTCGGGCCGGTAGAAGATCACATAGCCGAGCCTTCCGCCCGCGATGATGCCGATCATGCAATAGAAGAACAGGTCATCGGCATGGCGCTTGGCCAAAGGGGCGCCGGGCGCATCGATCATGCGGCGCAGGTGCCAATATCCCAGCACCAACCCCGCCAGATAGGCGAGCGAGTAATAGCGCAGGGTGAAGAAGCCCAGGTCAATCCCCTGCTTCAGCCCCAGATCGGCCCAGTTGATTGCGTTGCCCGCAGCAACCGCCAGAAATTCGAGCATCGGTATCAGCGCCCTTGTCTTGCCAGCCTCATTCGTCCGGCCCCACCGCACGTGCGACGGGCAATGGCACAGCAGAGGGGCAGACGAAAGGCAGCTTTTGCACATTTGCGCGCAGAGCCTTATGGGCATGGCCTGTGTCCTTTGACGATCTCACCCGCCAGCGCGCCATCATCGATCGCCGCGCGCTCGTCGCCGCCATTGCCCAGGCTGTCGAGGCCAAGGGGGCCGCTTCTGCGCGCAAAACGATCACCGGCCTGCTGCGCACGGCGCTGGATGATGGCCGCGCCGAACTGGCGCAGCGCCTGCTGGCAAAGCCCGCCGCCGGGCACGAGATCATGCATGGCCACGCCTTCCTGATCGACCAAATCATCCGCGTGGTGCACGATCATGTGACCGGCGATCTGTATCCCGTCGCCAACCGCAGCAGCGGCGAACGCCTCGCGCTGATGGCGGTGGGCGGATATGGGCGCGGCGAAATGGCGCCGCATTCGGATGTCGATATCGCCTTCCTCACCCCGGCCAAACCCACCGCCTGGTGCGAACAGGTGGTCGAATCGATCCTGTATTTCCTGTGGGATCTGGGCCTGACCGTGGGCCATTCCACGCGCAGCCTCGATGAAATGGTGCGCCAGGCACGCGGTGATCTGACGATCCGCACTGCCATTCTGGAAGGGCGCTATCTGTGGGGAGACAAGGACATCCACCGGCAGGCGGAAGACCGGTTCTGGGGCGAAGTCGTGCCCGGATCAGAAGCGCAGTTCGTGACCGAAAAGCTGGCCGAACGCGACGCGCGCCACAAGCGCATGGGCGATTCGCGTTATGTCGTGGAACCCAATGTGAAGGACGGCAAGGGCGGGCTGCGCGATCTGCAGACGCTCTACTGGATCGGCAAATATGTCTACCGGGTGCGCAGCGCTGCCGAACTGGTGGACAAGGGGCTGTTCACGCCGGAAGAATATGGCAGCTTCCGCCGCGCCGAAGGCTTTCTGCTGGCGGTGCGCTGCCACCTCCACACACTGGCCAAGCGGGGCGAGGACCGGCTGACTTTCGACCTGCAACGCGAAGTGGCGCGGCGGATGCGCTATTCCGACAGGCCGGGCAAAAGCGCGGTCGAACGCTTCATGCAGTTCTACTTTTTGCAAGCGAAGCACGTCGGCAATCTGACCGGCGTGTTTCTGGCGCAGATGCGCGAACAGGCGGCGGAGCGCAAACAGCGCGAAGGTCTGCTCCAGCGCTTCCGCCGTCCGCGCGAGGTCGAGGGCTATCCCTTGCGCGGCGGCAAGCTGAGCGCGCCCACCGACGGCTGGTTCCGCGATGATCCCGTGCGGCTGGTGGAAATCTTCACGCTGGCCGAGCGCGAGGGGCTGGAAATCCACCCCGAAACCTTCCGCATCATCCGCCGCGACGCGCCGCTGATCCATGCCGAGACGCGCAAGTCCGAACGCGCCAATGCGGCTTTCCTCGATGTGCTGACCGGGCAGCGCGACCCCGAAACCGTGCTGCGCTGGATGAACGAGGCGGGCGTGTTCGGCCGCTTCGTGCCCGATTTCGGCAAGGTCGGCGGGCAGATGCAGTTCGATATGTATCACCATTACACGGTGGACGAACACACGATCCGCGCCATTGGCCTGCTCAGCCAGATCGAACGCGGCGAACTGGCCGAGGATCACCCGCTGGCGACCCGCATCCTGCCCGGCCTCAAATACCGGCGCGTGCTCTATGTCGCGGTGCTGCTGCACGATATTGCCAAGGGGCGCGGCGGCGACCATTCGGTGCTGGGTGCAGAGGTGGCGATGAAGCTGTGCCCGCGTTTCGGCATGACCGCACAGGAAACAAAGCTGGTCGCGTGGCTGGTGCGCTATCACCTGTGGATGAGCGCGACCGCCTTCAAACGCGACCTGTCCGATCCCAAGACCATCGCCAGCTTTACCGAGGAAGTGGACGACCTCGAAAAGCTCGCGCAGCTCACCGTGCTGACCATCGTCGATATCCGCGCAGTCGGCCCCGGCATCTGGAACAGCTGGAAGCGCCAATTGCTGAGCGAGCTGTACAATTACGCCGAGGAATATCTGCGCGGCGGCGGCGATGCGCAGTTGCAGGATCGCCGGCTGGCGGCCAAGCGCGCCGAAGTGCGCGAATTGCTGGGCAAACACGCGCAGCTGCTCGACGAACTCGATACGCGGTTTGACCGCGATTACTGGTTGCAGGAACCCGCCGACATCATCGCCATCAACCTGCCGCATTATGCCGAAGCGATGCGGGGCAAGCAGTCGCTTGCCATCCATACCGCCTATTACCCGGCGCGCGGGGCGACGCTGATCACCGTGATGGCCGATGACCATCCGGGCCTGTTCTCGCGCATTGCCGGCGCCATCAGCCTGGCGGGCGCGAACATCATCGATGCGCGCATCCACACCACGCGCGTGGGCAAGGCGGTGGACAATTTCCTGGTGCAGGACCCGCTGGGCAAGCCTTTCCGCGAGGAGGACCAGCTGGCCCGCCTCAAAAAGAGCATCGAGGATGCGCTGGCGGGCAAGATCGACATCGTGCCAAAGCTCGCCGCGCGTCCGCTGGCGCGCAGCCGTGCGGAAACCTTCCGGGTGGAACCGCGCGTCTTGTTCGACAACGAGGCATCGGACCGCTTTACCGTGATCGAAGTGACCGCGACCGATCGCCCCGCGCTGCTCAACCGCCTGACCCGCGCCATGTTCGAGGCCAGCCTGATCATCAATTCCGCGCACATCACCCAATATGGCGAACGCGCAGTGGACACCTTCTATGTGACCGACCTGCTCGGCCACAAGATCTTCAGCAAGGACCGGCTGGCCAAGGTGGAAGCCGCGCTGCTCGCCGCGATTGCCGCCGGCGAACCGCAGGGCGTCGCGGCGGAGTAGCTGCTACCCCCGCCCACCGAACAGCGCGGTGCCCACGCGGATATGCGTGGCGCCAAGCATTATCGCCGTTTCAAAGTCGCCGCTCATCCCCATGCTGCGGCCCCAGGGTTGTTCATCGGCCAGCCCGTTGTCGCGCGCCAGCTTGTCGAGCAGGGCAAAGAAGGGCGCGGGCTCGATATCGGCAGGCGGCACGCACATCAGGCCGGCCAGCGGAATGTCCGCGCCGCGCGCCTGTTCGAGCAGGGCAGGCAGATCGGCAATGGCGCAGCCGCCCTTCTGCTCCTCCGCGCCAATATTGACCTGCACGAAACAGGGGACGCGGCGCCGCGCCTTGTCCATTGCCTTGGCCAGAGCCGTCAGCAGCGATGGCCGGTCGAGCGAGTGTATCGCGTCGAACAGCGCCACCGCTTCGTCCGCCTTGTTCGATTGCAGCTGGCCGACAAGATGCAGCGATATGTCGGGGAATTGTTCCTTCAGCGCAGGGAATTTGGAAGCCGCTTCCTGCACGCGGTTTTCCCCGAACACGCGCTGGCCCGCGTCGAGCAAGGGCCGGATCGCGTCTGCCCCGTGCGTCTTGCTGACCGCAATCAAGGTGATTTCTGCCGGATCGCGGCGGGCAATGGCGCAGGCCTTGGCGATGCGGGCCTGCACTTGGCCGAGAAGAGAGGATGCGTTTTCATTCATGCCCGCGCTATAGCGCAGGGATGGCGCTGATCCAGTCTTTCCCCCAATTGTGGCTGCTGTCCGATGCGCGCAATGATGCGGTGCTGGAGGCGGCGCTCGCCCGCCTGCCGCGCGGCAGCGGGTTCATCTACCGCCATTACCATCTGCCGCCGGTGGAACGGCTGGCGCGTTTTGCGCGGCTGGCGCGGCTGGCGCGGGCGCGGGGGCACACGGTTGTTCTGGCCGACAGCGCGCTGACCGCCCGCGAATGGGGGGCAGACGGAATCTATGGCGCGCCGCGCGCGCTCTGCCCGCGCCGCGACGATCTGCTGCGCCTTGCCACCGTCCATTCGCTGGCCGAAATGGCTGCCGCGCGGCGCATGGGTGCGGACGCGGTGCTGCTGTCGCCTGTCTTTGCCACGCGCACGCATCCGGGCGCAGGTTTTCTGGGGCCGCTGCGCTGGCGTTTGCTGGCGGGCAAAGCAGGCGCGATGCCGGTAATCGCGCTGGGCGGGATGAACGCGCGCACCGCGCGGCGGCTGAATTGGCCACACTGGGCCGCGATAGATGGCCTCTCGGCGCTCTAGCGGTTGACGCGGAGTCGCTGGGGATTCACAATGTGTTCCTTGCGGGAAAGAGGGGTTCGTTACCATGGCGACGCGGGTGCGCAACGCCCAGCAGGCAGGCGACTGGAAAGCGGCATTTCGCCGCTCGCTGGCGCGCATCTGCCAGCGCAGCGCCGCGTTTCTGCTGTTCACGGCCATGCTGTTCCTCGCGCTGTCGCTGATCAGCTACACGCAGACTGATCCCGCGCCCTCCACTGCTGCCGGCGATACCATTGCCAACTGGATGGGGCGCAGCGGCGCGTGGGCGGCGGACCGGGCGCTGTGGTCGTTCGGCCTTGTCTCGCTGCTGTTCCTGCCGCTGCTTTACGCCTGGGCGCGCAGGCTGTGGCGCGCCGCCGACCTGTCGAAAGATGCGGAGGAGGAAGGCCTGCCCCCGCGCCGCATGGCCGAAGGGCGCTGGTGGGCGACTTTGGGGGTGCTGCTTCTCGCCATGGTGCTGCTGTCCACCGTGCTGGCTTTGGTCAGCGATCCGGCGGGCTGGTCGCAGCCTGCGGGGCCGGGCGGGCTGGCGGGCCTGCTGGGCGAAGGCGCCTTGCGCGCGCTGGCGGGCCGCCTGCCCGAAGCGGGGCAGTTCTGGGCCATTCTGGGCGGCGGGATCGCCGCGCTTTTCGGCGGGGCGTTTCTGGCGGGCAAGGTGTTTGCGGTGGATTGGGCGGGCCTGCTGACCCTGCCGCATCTGCTGCGCCGCGACCGCGGGGATGACGGGCAGGCCGCCCTGTCGCCTGTGCGGCGCAAGCCCGCCGCCGAGCGCAAGGCCGACAGCGCCGTGCCGATCGACCAACCGCCGCGCAAAGCTCCCGAAATCGTCGATCCCTCCGCCCCGCCGCGGCCTGCCCGCCCGACCAAGGCCAGTCAGGCCGATCTGTTCGCGCAATTTGCGCTGCCCAGCCTCGACCTGCTGGAAGATCCGCCCGCCGAATCCGCGCCCAAGCTCGACAAGCTGGCGCTGGAGCGCAACGCCCGCCTGCTCGAAAACGTGCTCGACGATTTCAATGTGAAGGGCGAGATTACCGCCGTGCGCACCGGCCCGGTGGTAACGATGTACGAACTGGAGCCCGCGCCCGGCATCAAGGCCAGCCGGGTGATTGGCCTGGCCGAGGACATCGCCCGCAATATGAGCGCGATCAGCGCGCGCGTCGCCAGCATTCCGGGCAAGACGGTGATGGGCATCGAATTGCCCAATGTCGACCGGCAGACCGTCAGCTTCAAGGAAATGGTCGCCTCCGAAGCCTTTGTGGAAGCCAAGGGGAACCTGCCGATCATCCTGGGAAAGGACATTGCCGGGGAACCGGTTGTGGCCGATCTTGCCGCCATGCCGCATCTGCTGGTGGCGGGCACCACGGGTTCGGGCAAGTCGGTGGGGCTCAACTGCATCCTGCTCTCGCTGCTCTACCGCTTCAGCCCGGCCGATTGCCGCATGATCCTGATCGATCCCAAGGTGCTGGAACTGAAAAGCTACGACGATATCCCGCACCTTCTCGCCCCCGTGGTCACCGAACCGCACAAGGCGATCCGCGCGCTGAAATGGGCGGTGGCGGAAATGGAGCGGCGCTACCGCATGATGAGCGAGATCGGCGCGCGCAATATTGGCGGCTTCAACGAACGGGTGAAGGCCGCACAGGCCAAGGGCACGCCGCTGGGGCACACCGTGCTGGCCGGGTTCGATGCCGAGACGGGGGACGAGCTGACCGAGGAAAAGCGGCTCGATTACGAAGTCCTGCCACAGATCGTGGTGATCGTGGACGAGCTGGCCGATCTGATGGTGACGGTGGGCAAGGAAATCGAAGGGCTGATCCAGCGCCTCGCACAGAAGAGCCGCGCGGCGGGCATCCACCTCATCATGGCGACGCAGCGCCCCAGCGTCGATGTCATCACCGGGGTCATCAAGGCGAACCTGCCCACGCGCATCGCCTTCAATGTCACCAGCCGCATCGACAGCCGCACCATTCTGGGCGAACAGGGGGCCGAACAACTGCTGGGCCGGGGCGATATGCTCTACAAGCCCACCACTGGCGCGCTGAAACGCGTGCACGGCCCCTTCGTCTCGGACGAAGAGGTGGAGAAGGTGGCGCAGCACTGGCGCGAACAGGGCCAGCCGTCTTACGTCGAAAGCGTGACCGAGGAAGTCGAGGATGACGGCTATGGCGGCGGCGGGTTCGGCGCGCTGGAGGACGAATTTACCGGCAGCGACAATCCGGACGAGCGGCGTTACCGGCAGGCCTGCCAGATCGTGTGGGAAAACCAGAAGGCCAGCGGATCGTGGCTGCAACGCCAATTGGGCGTGGGCTACAACACCGCCGCCAAGCTGATCGAACGGATGGAGGAGGACGGCATTGTCGGCCCCGCCAACCATGTCGGCCGCCGCGAAATCTATCGCGACCGGGATGGCAATCCGCTTTAGGGCAGGCGGCAGGAATAACTCGCGGCCGCCGCCGGGTCGCCGCCGGTATAATGCGGATAGGCCGGATGCGGGCACAGCGGCCGCTCCCCCCCTGCCCCGTCGCTGCGCCGTGCCGTGATGCTGGCGGGTGCGCGGCCTTGTTCCACCCACTCAACCAACGGGCTGAGCAGATCGAACCGGTCAAACGCATTGCCGCCCGAACAATGCAGCATTCCCGGCACCATATAGAACCGTGCCGCATCATCCCACGCCGCCGCGCCATTTGTTTCCCGCGCACGCTGGAAATAATCCCATGTGTCAAAGGCCGAAAACCACGGATCGGACACGCCGTGATAGAACATCACCTTCGCGCCGCGCCCCAGGAAGGTGGAGAGGTTCGTCCAATAGGCGGTGTCGGTCAGCCGCCCCACCGCATCCCATTCCACCGCCGCCAGCCGCGCATCGAGGTCGATCTCGCGCCCCGCATTCGCCGGGCCGAAGGGGCCGGGCGCGCCCGAGGGGATATATCCGGGCAGGCCCGGCCCGGAATAGGTCACGCCGGTATCCCACGGGATCGGCACGTAAAGCGGCCGCCCGCTCGCCTCGCGCGGGCCCGCAAAGATCTGCGCCAGCGCCTCTGCCTTTGCAGGTGCCAAGCAACCCGCGCTGCCATCACTCACCTGCCCCGGCGCGCAGGCCAGCGCGCGCGCGTCGAAATTGCGGCACGCCTCGACATTGAAGATCATGCCGTCCACCCGGCCATCCGCCCCGTCGCACTGGCGGGCAAGGCCCGCATCGACCACGGCCCGCTCCGCCGGGGAGAAGCCCGCCGGAGTGGAGATGCCGGTGCCTTGCGTGCGGTTGAGCAGCACCTGCGCCCATTCGATGGCGAGGTTGGAATGGCCGGGGCGCATGGCGGGAGCGCCGATCACAATGCCGTCGAACAGTTCGGGGTAACGCTGGCTGGCCAGCATCCCCTCGCGCCCGCCTGTGGAGCAGCCTGACATGTAGGAATGGTGCGGCTGCTCGCCGTAAAAAGTCGCAGCTATCGTCCGGGTGACCAGCGTGACCGTGCGCACCGAGGTTTCGGCAAAATCGAGTGCGGCGCGCTGATCCGCCTGAAAACTGGCGTCGAACACTTCGCCCTTGTGCCCGCTGTCATGGCTGGCGACGGCAAAGCCCATGGCGAGCGCGTTGCTTTCTCCTGCCGCCACGGGGCCGAAAGGCGGGCGGATCGACCCGTTCAGCCCGCCCCCGCCCATCAGCAGATAGCGCCCGTTCCATGTCAGCGGCAGCGCCAGTTCAAAGCCGATGCCGTATTCCTTGCCATCCACCCCCACGCGGCGGTTGATCATGCCTTCGACCTTGCAATGCGCGGGCAGGGCCGCCTGCGGGCCGAACGGCGTGGCTGTGGCGGGCTGGGCAGG
The DNA here is from genome assembly GCF_037154115.1 of Alteraurantiacibacter palmitatis. NCBI lineage: Bacteria > Pseudomonadati > Pseudomonadota > Alphaproteobacteria > Sphingomonadales > Erythrobacteraceae > Alteraurantiacibacter > Alteraurantiacibacter palmitatis. The sequence goes on from NZ_JBANRO010000004.1 coordinate 19,565, forward strand.
GATCAGCGTTGCGGCGGAAATTTCCAGATAGCCATCGCCCATCTGCAACATGGCAATGCCGCACCTTTCGGCCGACACGGTTTGCGTCTCCTGCGCAGGAAGCGCCGAACCCAGCCCGAAAGCCGAAACCGAACACGCCAGCACCGCGGCGCCGCGCACCAAATACCGCATCCTCGTTCTCCCCACCTGAGTGCAGCCCTTCGGTATCAGCCGCCCGCACCAGCGGCAACCGGCCAGAGGAGGGGTTGGGCGCCCCTCAGGCGCCCAGCGGCAGGCGGATCTCGGCGGTCAGGCCGATGACCTTTCCCGCCTTGTCGTGCCGGTTGGTGAGCGACAAATGCCCGCCATGCTGTTCGGCAATCGCGCGCGCCAGCGTCAGGCCCAGACCCGCGCCGCCGGTCTCGCGGTTGCGCGATCCTTCGCCGCGCTTGAACGGCTCCATCATCGTGGCGATCTCGCCTTCGGGGATGCCGGGGCCGTTATCGGCAATGCGGATCACCGCCTCGCCCCCCTCGCGCCCCAGCGAGATATGCGGCGTAGCCCCATAACGCAGCGCATTGCCGATCAGATTGCGCAGCGCGCGGCGCAGCCATGTGGCGCGCAGCTTCATCGGCAGGCGCGTGGTTTCGCCCAATTCCACCGCGTCGCCCATATCTTCGTATTCCTCCACGACCGAGGCGACCAGCGCGGCCAGATCGGTGCGTTCCAGCGGATCGCTGGGCCGGCCCACGCGGGCAAGCGAGAGAATATCGTCGAGCGAGCGGGTGATATCCTCGATCGTGTGCGCCATGCGCGCACGCTCGGTTTCGTCCTCCACGCTTTCGATGCGCACGCGCAGCGCCGCCAGCGGGGTTTTCAGATCGTGGCCGATCGCGCCCAGCATCACGTCCTTTTCGTCGATCAGCGCGACAATGCGCGCTTCCATCGCGTTGTGCGCGGTGATCAGGCGGCGGGTATCCTCCGGCCCCGACGGTTCGAGCTGGCCCGCAATCTGGCGTGTTTCGGCAAAGCGTTCGACCCGGTCGGCAAGGGCAGCCAGCGGGCGGGTGATGCGCCGCAGCAGAATGGCAAGACCACCAACCAGAATGACATAAAGCAGCAGCGTCTGCGCAATCAGCGCGCCCAGCTGGCCCGGATCCGCCCCGCCCACGGCCCAGCGTGCCACGGTCCATTCGGGACTGCTGTCGCGCCGCATCGCCGCCACCAGCAGGCGCCCTTGCGCCCATTCGGTCCGTTCCTGTTCGCGCAATTGCGCCATCACGAAAGGATCGTTCACTGTGTCGCGCGTCAGCACGATCAGATCCACCGGCTGCACACCCTGATCGGCCAGAATAGCCTGCAAGGCCGCTTCGCGCTGGCTGTCGCGGACTTCGCCGGGCAGCAGCGGGCTCTCCTCGGTCTTCTGCACCCGCAGCCGCTGCCAGCGGCCCATGGCAGCTGCGCCGCGCCGGTCGGGCTGACGGAAATCGAACCGGGGTTCGGTGACAAGCTGGAAGGCAAGCGCGTTGAGCGCAATGCCTTCGCGCCGCTGTTCGGATGCGCGGTATTGCAGCACCGCCGAGATCGTCTGTGCCACCATCAGTGCGACCGCCACGGCCAGAAGCATCTGGCCCAGCAGGCTCTTGGGCGCCAGCTTGCGGAACAGGGCGCGCATCAGGCCCGGCTGCCCTCGCCCGGTTGCTGCACACGGCGCACATCGGCGGCGAGGCGATAGCCCCCGCCCCACACGGTCTGGATCAGGCGCGGATCGCGGCTGTCCTCCTCCATCTTGCGGCGCAGGCGGCTCACCTGGTTGTCCACCGCCCGGTCGAACAGATGCGCCTCGCGCCCCTGCACCATGTCGAGCAGCCGATCACGGTCAAGCACCTGGCGCGGATGGTCGAGAAAGGCGATCAGCAGGCGGAATTCGGCCGACGAAATGGGCACCACCGTGCCTTCCGGATCGGTCAACCGCCGCTTGAGTGGATCGAGCACCCAGCCTTCGAATTCGTACAGCGCGTCCGCTTCCATGGGCGCCGTGGCACGGCCCGCGCGGCGCAGCACCGAACGGATGCGCGCCACCAGTTCGCGCGGCTCGAACGGCTTGACCACATAATCATCCGCGCCGATTTCGAGGCCCACGATCCGGTCGGTCGCCTCGCCCCGCGCGGTCAGGAAGATCACGGGCAATTGCCGCCCCTCGATCAGATGGCGGCACAAAGACAGGCCGTCCTCTCCCGGCATCATGATGTCGAGCAGTACCAGATCGGGCTTCTTTTCCTGCAGGATCGCGCGCGCGCGCGCGGCATCGGACGCCTGCGTCACCGCAAAGCCCTGGCGCGTCAGATATTCGGCCAGCGGTTCGCGCAGGGATGCCTCGTCGTCGACCAGCAGCAGCCTGATGTCGCCTTCACTCATACCTTGTCCGGACATCCCCCTCGGTAGCACGGGATAGCCCATCGCTCCTTTGACGGGAAGAGCGGGCGGGATCCGTGCCAGATGGCAGAACAACGGGGCCGCGCAATCCGGAAATGGGGGGGTGGGGTGATGGCGCGGCCCCGCTGTCCTTGGCCGCATTTCTACCTGCCGCTTGTCGCAGGTCTATGCCGTGCAGCCGCGATAATGTCGCAATTTGTCGCAAAGCTTGCGCCGCACCTAGATCGGCTGACAGGCCACCTCAAGCCAGGCCCGTTCGACGCCCGAAAGCTGGGGGCCGATCCGTGCCAGCACTTCGGCATGGTAGGCGTTCCACCAGGCGATATCGTCCGGGGTGAGCAAAGCCACATCCACCAGCCGCCGGTCGATCGGCGCAAGGGTAAGCGTTTCAAAGCCCAGCCAATCGCCTTCTGCACCCGGAATGGCCCGCGGACAGACCAGCACGAGATTCTCGATCCGGATGCCATAGGCGCCGGTCTTGTAATAGCCCGGCTCGTTGGAAAGGATCATGCCCGCCAGCAATTCCTGCTCTGTCCCCGCCTGCCCGCCTCTCGGCTTGGCGATGCGTTGCGGCCCTTCGTGCACCGACAGGAAACTGCCCACGCCGTGCCCGGTGCCATGTGCGTAATCGATGCCCGCCGCCCACAGATGCGCGCGCGCCAGCACATCAAGCTGCGATCCGGTTGTGCCTGCGGGGAAGGTCTGCACCGCCAGCGCAATGTGACCCTTCAGCACGCGGGTGAAGCGGTCTTTGACTTCCGCATCAGGTTCCCCCGGCCCGATCCAGACGGTGCGGGTAATGTCGGTGGTGCCATCGGGATATTGCCCGCCGCTGTCCACAAGATAGACGCTGCCGGGCTCAAGCGGGCGGTTGGTCTCTTCGCTCACCCGGTAATGCACGATCGCCCCGTTCGGGCCGGAGCCGCTGATCGTGTCGAAGGACAGGTCAACCAGCTTGCCGCTCGCCCGGCGGAAGGATTCGAGCTGATTGGCGGCCGAAATCTCGTCCACCGTGGCGGTGGGGGCGTTGACATCGAGCCAATGGAGGAAGCGCGACACCGCCACCCCGTCGCGCAAATGCGCGGCGCGGGCGCCCTCCTGCTCGGCAGGGGTTTTCACCGATTTGGGCAGCACGGCGGGATCTGTCAGCGGGGCAATCGCGGCGCCGGCCTTCTCCAGCGCGGCAAAGATCGCGGCCACGCTGCGCGCCGGATCGGCGGCCACCCGCTTGCCCGAAAGCGCGGCAAGCGCCGCGGTGAACTCCGCCCGGTCCTGCACCCGCACATCGGTGCCCAGCGCCCGCGCAACCTCGGCAGGCACCTTGCCCGGCGCCACGAACCAGTCGGCACTGGCATCGGCGTGAACGATCAGGAACGACAGCACGACCGGCGTGCGCTCCACATCGGCGCCGCGCACATTGAGCACCCAGGCGACCGAATCGAGCGCGGCGATCACCACTGCGTCGCAGCCTTCGGCGCGCAGCCAATCAGCAATCGCAGCGCGCTTGTCCGCGCTGCTGCGCCCGGCCAGCGCGTCATCCAGCAGGAAAGCGGGCGCCGATGATGGCGCGGGGCGATCCGCCCACACGGCGTCCACCGGATTTCCCTCCACCGGCACCAGCACGGCCCCCGCCTTCTCCAGCCGCGCTGCCGCCGCATCGGCCCAGCCGCGCGTGTGCAGCCACGGATCGAAGCCAATTCTGGCTCCGGCGGGCGCATTGTCCGCCAGCCAAGCGGCCAGCGAATCGCCGGGCACCGATTTGTATTCGAACAACCGACCATCGACCTGATCGCGCACTTGCAGCGTGTAACGGCCATCGACGAAGATCGCGGCCCTGTCCTTCAGCACCGCCACCGTTCCGGCCGATCCGCCAAAGCCCGTCAGCCAGTGCAGCCGCTGGGCATAGGCGCCGACATATTCGGACAGGTGCTCGTCACTGATCGGCACCACAAAACCATCCAGCCCTTTCCGGCCAAGCTCCTCGCGCAGGGCGGCAAGGCGGTTTTCATGAGTCTGCATCAGCATCGGGCACATCGCTTTTCGGTTTTATCTGAAACCGGATTGTGTAACACACCCGGCGAATGAGGCCAGTCTAGTCTGTGTGCGGCCCATCTGCCAAGGAACGCCTTCCACGCATGAAGAACATTGCCCTTGTTGCCGCTGCCTTGCTGGCGCTACCGCCGCTGTCCCAACAGGCAATCGCCCAATCACCCGATAACGGAGCCCGCGTGACCGACACTGCCCCCGCTGCCGTCCCCACTTCGCCGCCTTTGGCCGAGCAGCGCGAATACAGCTATTCGCGCCACGGCATCACCATTTCCGACCCCTGGCACTGGCTGCGCGACCCGTCCTATCCGGTGATCGACGATCCCGATGTGCTGGCTTATCTCAACGCCGAAAACGCCTGGTTCGAGGCAAATATGGCCCCGCATCAGGGGCTGGTCGACACGCTGTTTGCCGAGATGCGCGGCCGTATCAAGGAAGACGATGCCACCGTGCCGCAGAAGGATGGCGACTGGCTCTACTGGTCCGAATATGAAGCGGGGCGCGAATACCGCAAATATTACCGCCGCCCGGCTGCTGGCGGCGAGGCGCAGCTTTACCTCGATGCCAATCTGCTGGCCGAGGGGCATGACTATCTGTCGATCAACGATATCTCGATCAGCAAGAACGGCCGCTACATGGCCTATGCGGTGGATACCGACGGGTCGGAACGCTACACCGTGCGCATCCGCGATCTGGAAACGGGCGCGGACCTTCCCGATGTGATCGCGGACACCAACACCTCGCTCATCTGGGCGGCGGATGACAGTGTGCTGGTTTACGGCGTGGCGAACGAGAACTGGCGCGTGGACAATGTGCGCGTCCACCGCATCGGCACCGATGCCGCCGAGGATGTGGAGATTTACCGCGAGGCGCAGTTGGGCTTCACCGTATCGGCCACGCTGTCGGGTAACGAGGAATGGCTGATCCTTGCCACCGGCGATAACGAGACGAGCGAGGTCATGCTGCTGCCCGCCGCCGATCCTTTCGCCACGCCGATCATGATCCGCCCGCGCCAGACCGGGGTGGAATATGCCGCCGACATCAAGGACGACACGCTCTATATCCTGCACAATGCTGATCATGTGAATTTCAGCGTTTCGACCGCCTCGCTCGCCAATCCGGGCGAATGGACCACGCTGATCGAAGGGACGGACGCCTTCTACCTGACGGGGATGGAGCTGTTCCGCGATTTCTACGTCACCGAAGGGCGACGCGCTGGCCTCGATCAGGTGCAGGTCCGCTATTACGGCGATCCTGCGCGGGTGGAGGAGATCACCTTTCCCGAGGCAAGCTATTCGGCGGGCCTCACCGACAATCCCGAATGGGCGGTGGACCGGCTGCGGTTGGGCTACCAGTCGATGGTCACGCCCGGCACGGTCTATGATTACCACGTGGCCGACCGGCGGCTGGAAGTGCTGAAAGTGCAGGAAATCCCCTCGGGCTATGATCCGGCGCTCTACCGGGTGGAACGGCTGGAGATTCCGGCGCGCGATGGCACGCTGGTGCCGGTTTCGGTGCTGTCGCGGCGCGACCGTCCGGCGGGTGGCCCGATGCATATCTATGCCTATGGCGCCTATGGCTATGCCGTGCCGCCGGGCTTTTCGACCAACCGGTTCAGCATGGTCGATCGCGGCATGGCCTATGCCATCGCGCATATTCGCGGCGGGGATGATCTGGGGCGGCGCTGGTATTTGGCTGGCAAGATGGAGGAACGCACCAATACCTTCAACGATTTCGTCGATGTGGCGCGCGGGCTGATTGCCAGCGGCCACACGTCGGCCGGCCGCATCAGCGCCAGCGGCGGCAGCGCCGGGGGCGAATTGATGGGCGCGGTGATCAACCAGGCGCCCGATCTGTTCGGCGCGGTGGTGGCCCATGTGCCCTTTGTCGATGTGCTCTCCACCATGCTGGACGAGACGCTGCCGCTGACGCCGGGCGAATGGCCCGAATGGGGCAACCCGATCGAAAGCAAGGCCGCCTTCACCCACATCCTCAGCTATTCGCCTTACGATCAGGTGGTGGCACAGGATTACCCGCCGCTGCTGGTGACAGCGGGCCTCAACGATCCGCGCGTGACCTATTGGGAACCGGCCAAATGGGTTGCCAAGCTGCGCGTGACCAAGACCGATGACAATGTGCTGCTGCTTAAAACCAATATGGGCGCAGGGCATGGCGGGCGGTCGGGCCGGTTCGAAAGCTTGCGCGAGGATGCCGAGGAATACGCCTTTGTCCTGTGGCAATTGGGTGTGACGGAGTGAGGCGTATATGATTCGTTCGTGTTTTGTGCTATGCATCGCGAATGGCAAAGCACTTAAAGCCCCTTTCTGAGGTCTGGTACGGCTCCCCTTATCCGGCGATATTTCGTCGCAAAAAAGGAAAGATCTGGGTTCGAATTGAAAAAAGTTTAGAGAATGTAACCCTCATCAAGGTTGGTCGAAACTGCCCGTATTGGATTGAAGAAAAAAGCTGTTTTGAAGTGCCCGCTGCGTGGTTTAATAGACTTGTGAGATTGTTGGTCGATGAGTTTGGGGCCCTCTGGATTATTCAGCCCTATAACGAACGGGAAGTTTGTGCGCCGAATTGCGTAAATGCGCAGGGTCATGAGTGTGAATGTCAATGCATGGGAAAGAATCACGGCTCTGGAAACGCAGGAAGTGGATGGTTTGAAGTCTCAGACACATTCATGGTTCGCTACTCGGAACAGCAATGGGGCTGTCGCTTGATGATATCGAGCAATTGAGCAACACCTTCTCCATGACCTTCACCGCCAAGCCTGAGCACATTGACGAGCTCGGCCATGTGAACAACGGCGTGTGGGTGAACTGGATGGAGGAGGTGGCAACCGCGCATTGGCAGCGCGACGGCGATTCGGCCCATATTGCCGCCTATGCCTGGGTCGTCACCCGGCACGAGATCGATTACCGCGGCAATGTGCGGCTGGGCGATATTGTCCACGCGCTGACCGAAATCCGCGAAGGGCCATCGGGGGCGCGGTTTGACCGGCACATGACCTTCACCGATGCGGGCGGAAAGCTGCTGGTGCGCGCGCGCACCACCTGGGCAATGATCGACCGCGCTACCGGCCGCCTGCTGCGCGTGCCGCAGGAAGTGGCCGCGCCGTTCCTGACCCAGGGTTAGCGATCGGCAAACAGCCCCAGATCAATGCTTTCGCCCACCGCCTGCAAACCGGCATCGGAGCCGTGCAGGAAATCGCCCATGTGGTATCCCTCGCGCATCACGGCGGGGTCTGCCGGATCGGCAAAGGCCAGATCTAGCCGCGTCACCGCGTCGAATTCGCCGCCCTTGACGATCCAGTCGTTGATCGTTTGGCGCGCGGCCTCGCCTTCCTCGCTCCAGTATCCTGCGCCCTTATAGGGGCCGATAGGGCTGCCGATCACGGTGATGCCCTTTTCGCGAGCACGGTGGATCAACTGGCGGTATCCCGCGATCATCTGCGCCGCATCAATCTGCGGCTGGTCCAAGGTGAACCCCCCCGGCCCGCCGCGCTGGGGGCCGTAACGGTTGCCGATATCGTTCACACCCACAAAAATGATGAGATGCGTCACATTGGGCAGGGCCAGCACATCCTCGTCAAAGCGGGCCAGCGCGCTTTCGCCCATGCCGGGGGACAGGACGCGGTTGCCCGATATCCCTGCATTGGCCACCGCATATTCCAGCCCCGCTTCCTCCAGCCGGTTGGCGAGGATATCGGGCCAGCGGCGGTTCGCACCCGGCGTTGAGCCGACCCCGTCGGTGATCGAATCGCCATAGGTGACAATCGTGCCGCGCGCATCGGGGCTGAACACTTCCACCGTGTGCAGGAAAGCGCGGTAGCCCGCGGTGGAGGCCGCTTCCCATGCCTGCCCCACATGGTTGCCGGGGGCGGACACGGCCAGCGTGTCCTGCCCGGTCAGGTGGCAGGTGCACGGGCCGGTGGCTTGGGGCAGGTAAAACTCCACCTTGATGCGGGAAAGATCGGGCAGGTTCAGCGCCACGGCATCGCTGGCAAAGGGGCTGCCGCGCGGGATTACCGCGCTTGGCGCGCCGCCAAAGGTCAGTGTGCGGCTGGTGCCGGGCACTTCCGCGCCCGCCTCGTCAATCTGGAACAAGCGCGCGGCGCCGATGGCCAGCGGGCCGGAGCCATAGCGGTTGGTGAAGCGCACGCGCAGATGCGTGCCCCCTTCGGACAGGCGTAGCACCTGCGAAATCGTGACATTCTCGAAACTGGCGGCGGCAAACGGCCCTTCGGTGGAAAGCGGCGCGTGCGGGCTGGCGGTCCAGCTGCCGACCCACATTCCAGCGCCATCCTGCGCCAGCGCGGGCGCGGCCATAGCCATCGCTGCCGCAGCCAATCCCAGCCCCAAACGCCGCATCCACTCTCTCCCTTGTGTCCGCGCCTTGTCCGGCGCTGTGTGCTGCCCTAGACCCCGTGTCTTACCGCATCAATCCGCCAATCAGATTGCGCACGAAACGCCCGGCGATGGAACCGCCCAGTTCGGTGGCGATGCTGCCCGCCGCGCTGGTGGCGGCGGTGCGCATCGGATTGGCGCGGCTGGATTTGCCGGTGATGGCGGCGGCAGCAACCGAGGCGGCAGAGCCGGCGGCTGCCCCCAGCGCCGCCTTGCCCGCCTTTTCCCACAACGAGGTATGCTTGCGCGAGCGCTTGCTCACTTCGGCTTCGCCCTTTTGCGCCACTTCGGCAGCGGTGGCGGCGGCATCGGCAGCCTTCATCGCCAGCACTTCGGCGGCGCTTTCGCGGTTGACGGCGGTGTCGTATTTCCCGTCCACCGGGCTGATCGAGCGGATGATGGCGCGTTCCTTCTCGGTCACCGGGCCTAGACGGCTGCGCGGCGGCTTTACCTTGGTGCGCTGCACGACCGAGGGCGCACCATCCTCCATCAGGGTGGAGACCAGCGCTTCACCCGTTTTCAGTTCGGTAATCGCCTGCTCGACATTGAGGTCGGGATTGATGCGGAAGGTCTGCGCGGCGGCCTTGATCGCCTTCTGGTCGCGCGGGGTGAAGGCGCGCAGTGCGTGCTGCACCCGGTTGCCCAATTGACCCGCAACTGCTTCCGGAATGTCGATGGGGTTCTGCGTGACGAAATAGACGCCCACGCCTTTCGAGCGGATCAGGCGCACCACGCGTTCGATCGTGTCCTGAAGCGCCTTGGGCGCATCGTCGAACAGCAGATGCGCCTCGTCAAAGAAGAACACTAGCTTGGGCTTTTCGGGATCGCCCACTTCGGGCAGGCTTTCGAACAGTTCAGCGAGCAGCCACAGCAGGAAGGTGGCGTAAAGCTTGGGGCTGCGCATCAGCTGGTCGGCGGCAAGCACGTTGATATAGCCGCGCCCCTGTTCGTCCACTTTCAGGAAATCGTCGATTTCCAGCGCCGGTTCGCCAAAGAACTGCCCGCCGCCCTGCGAATCGAGGGCCAGCAACTGCCGCTGGATCGTGCCGATGGTCGCCTTGGTCAAATTGCCGTATTTCGCGGTGAGCGTGGCGGCGTTTTCCGCCGTGTAGACCAGCATGGATTGCAGATCTTCCAGATCGAGCAGCAGCATCCCCTGCTCATCCGCAAAGCGGAACACGATGTTGAGCACGCCTTCCTGCGTCTCGTTGAGATCGAGCAGCCGGGCGAGCAGCAGCGGCCCCATTTCCGATACGGTGGTGCGGATGGGGTGCCCCTGCTGGCCATACAGATCCCAGAATATCACCGGATTGTCGGAATAGGCATAATCGGTCATCCCCAGTTCCGCCGCGCGCTCTTCCAGCTTGGCGGCGTTCTTGAAGGTGGGCGATCCGGCCATGGCGATGCCCGACAGATCGCCTTTCACATCGGCCACGAACACCGGGACGCCTGCGGCAGAAAAGCTTTCGGCAATGCCCTGCAGGGTCACCGTCTTGCCCGTGCCCGTGGCGCCCGCGATCAGGCCGTGCCGGTTGGCGCGGGCCAGAACCAGCGCTTGCGAACCGCCGGTGGCATCCTTGCCGATGAAAATCTCGCCCATGCTGCGTCCCTGTCTGACTGGAAACTCAGGCAGAAGCTTGGCGCACCAAAGCCTGCGCGGTCAAGCGCCTGCCCCTAAAGACAATGGATCAGGCAATGGACAAGGCGCAATTTGTGATTAGAGCGAGCCTGTATGTCCGCCCAGAAGCCTTTCGTCCTGCTCGATGATGCCCGCGCCCAAGGGGCAGGCGACGCGCAGCTTTTCGAAAACCCCCGCGCGCTGTTCATTGCCCGTGCGCCCGGCGATGTGGCCCGCGTTCTGGCCCAAGCGGATGCGGCGCGGCGGACAAGTGGCGGCACGCTGGCGGGATATCTTGCCTATGAAGCGGGCCTGGCGCTGGAAGAACGGCTTGCCCCGCTGGCCGAGGCGCGCAGCGGCGCGGCCGGCCCGCTGGTGTGGCTGGGCCTGTTTGACGAGGTGACCACGATCCCCGCCGCCGATATGCCTGGCTGGCTGGAGGAGCGCGGCGGCAGCAATCCGGCCAGTATCGGCCCGCTCAATCCGCAGATATCGACCGGCGCCTATCTGGCCGGGTTCGAACGCCTGCAGGAAGCCATCAGGGCGGGCGACATCTATCAGGTCAATTACACCATGATGCTGGCGGGCGCGGCAAACGGGCATCCGCTGGCAATCTACCGCGCGGTGCGCCCCACCGCGCTGGCGGGCTATGGCGGCGTGGTGTTTGACGGGTCGCACTGGCTGCTCTCGTTCAGCCCCGAACTGTTTTTCACGCTGAAGGGGCAAGAGGCGCGGGTCAAGCCGATGAAAGGCACCCGCCCGCGCGGCTTGAACGCCGCCGAGGACGCCGCCTTTGCCGCCGAGCTGGAAGGATCGGTGAAGGACCGGGCCGAGAACCTGATGATCGTCGATCTGATGCGCAACGATCTGTCGCGCGTGGCGGTGCCGGGCAGCGTGCGGGTGGAACGCCCCTTTGCCATCGAAAGCTACCCCACGGTGCACCAGATGGTCTCCACCGTGCGCGCCACTTTGGCCGATGGCATGGGCGCGCTCGACATGATTGCTGCGCTGTTTCCCTGCGGATCGATCACCGGCGCGCCGAAAATCCGCGCGATGGAACTGATCAACGCGGTGGAGCGCGATGCACGCGGCCCCTATTGCGGCGCAATTGGCCGCATCGGCACCGCCGCCGATGGCAGCGCGGACGCCGCCTTCAATGTCGCCATCCGCACCGTGCGATTGACCCCCGGCGAGAATGACCGGCACAAGGTCGAGGCGGGCGTGGGCGGCGCGATCGTGGCCGACAGCGTGGGCATGGCCGAATGGCGCGAATGTCTGGTCAAGGGCGGCTTTCTGCGCGGCCCGGCTTCTGGCGCGGATCTGATCGAATCGATGCGTTTTGATCCGGAGGAAGGCATTCCCCTGCTGGAACTGCATTTGGAACGGATGAAGGCAAGCGCGGCGGAACTGGGCTTTGCCTTCGACCGGCACGAAACGCGCAACCGCATTCAGGCGCTGTGCTTTGAACTTGATGCACCGGCCAAGCTGCGCCTGCTGCTGGCCCGCAATGGCGAGGTGACGCTGGAGGCCGTGCCGCTGTCTGCCGGTGCCCCGCCCGAAGAACTGGCCTGCGCGGTCATGCCGCTGCCCGTTGTTTCCGGCGACTGGCGGCTGCGGCACAAGACGACCGACCGCGCCTTTTACGACGATGCGCGCCGCGCCGCGCAAGACACGGGCGCGAACGAAGTGCTGTTCCTCCGCGATGACGGGCTGCTGACCGAAGCCAGCTATGCCAGCCTCTTTGTCGAGCGCGACGGCAAGCTGCTCACCCCGCCGCTGGCGCTGGGCCTGTTGCCCGGCGTGCTGCGCCGCCACCTGATCGCGCAAGGCCGTGCGCAAGAGGCCGAATTGCGGCTGGAGGATCTGGCGGGCGGCTTCTTCCTTGGCAATTCGGTGCGCGGATTGATGAAAGCACGCCTGCTATGACCGCACATCTCAGCCAGATGCTCCAGCGGATCGAGGCATCGCCCACCACCGCGATGACCGACCGCGCGATTCAGCTGCGTGAAGAAGGGCGCGACATCATCTCGCTCTCGGTGGGGGAGCCTGACTTTGCCACGCCTGCCCATGTGATCGACGCGGCCAAGGCGGCGCTGGATGCAGGCGCCACCAAATATACCCCTGTCACCGGCACCATGGCGCTGAAAAAGGCCGCCGTGCTGCATTTCGCGCGCGATCTGGGCATTGCCACCGATCCGTCGCGCGTGATCGTGACCGCAGGGGGCAAGCAGGCGATCTTTCAGGCCATCGCCGCGACGGTAAGCGAAGGGGACGAGGTGATCGTGCCCGCGCCGTGGTGGGTATCCTATCCGCAGATGGTGCGCTTTGCCGGCGGGCGCGTGGTGCCGCTGATTACCCATGCGCACCGCAATTTCCGTTTCGATCCGGGCGATGTCGAGGCGCTGATCACGCCGCGCACGAACTGGCTGATGCTCAATTCGCCGGGCAATCCCACGGGCGCGGTCTATCCCGCCGAAATGCTGCGGGGCCTGGCCGAGGTGCTGCGCCGCCACCCGCAGGTCATGGTGCTGTCCGACGATATCTACGCGCCGCTCAACTACACCGATGGCCCCCACGCCACGCTGGCCAATCTGGCCCCCGATCTGGCGGAACGCATCTGCACCGTGTCGGGCGTGTCGAAAAGCCACGCAATGACCGGTTTCCGCATCGGCCTTGCCACTGGCCCCCAATGGCTGATCGAGGCGATGGGGCGGCTGCAAAGCAATTCCACCGGCAATCCCGCCGCCGTCAGCCAGGCGGCCGCCGTGGCGGCACTCGAAGGCCCGCAGGATTTTCTCATCCAATGGCGCGAGATTTTCCGCCGCCGCCGCGATTTGGTGGTGGCGGGGATCAACGCGATTCCCGGCCTTTCGACCCCGGTGCCCGATGGCGCGTTCTACTGCTTCATCGATGCCGCCCCCTTGATGGGCCGGTTCGATGGAGACGACAACAAGCTGGCGCTGCATCTGCTGGAGGCGGGCGTAGCGGTGGTTTCCGCCTCCTCCTTTGGCGGCAAGAACGGTTTCCGCATTTCCTTTGCCACATCCGAAGATGTGCTGGCCGAGGCGATCAGGCGCATCGGAGCAGCCTTGGCATGAGCGAATTCACCATCCTGTATGAAGACGGGGAAGCGCTGGTGATCGACAAGCCGGGCGGCCTGCCGATCGACCGGCCGCGCAAGGGCGGCCTCTCGCTGGAGGCGCGGCTGGATGAATTGCGGCTGGGCTTTCAGCGCCAGCCGCAACCGGCCCACCGGCTCGATACCGATACATCGGGCTGCCTGCTGCTGGCGCGCAATCCCAAGGCGCTGAAACGCTTCAACCAGGCGTTCGAGGATCGGCAGGTTGGCAAGACCTATCTGGGTATTCTGGCGGGCGTGCCCGAGGCGAAGGAAGGCGTGGTCGAACTGGCGCTCGCCAAGATCAGCAGCGCCGAGAAAGGCTGGCGGATGATCCCGGCGAAAAAGGGCAAACCCAGCATCACCCATTGGCGCGTGCTGGCCGAGGAAGGCGGGCGCGCTTTGGTGGAGTTTCGCCCTGAAACGGGCCGCACGCACCAGATCCGCGTGCACGCCGCCAGCGGCATTGGCATCCCCCTGCTGGGCGATCCGGTCTATGGCACGTCGGCAGGCTTTGCCCGCACCATGCTGCACGCCAGCCGCATTGAAATGCCGCGCGAAGGCAAGACACCGGTGGCGGCCCACGCCCCGCTCCCTGCCGATTTCGTGAATCTTGGCTTCACCGAAAGCTGAGCCATGGGCCGCATCCTCGACACCGCGCTGGCGATTGCCGAGGAGAGCTTCGTCACCGCGTCCGGCCCCGGCGGGCAGAATGTCAACAAGGTGGCGACCGCGGTGCAGCTGCGCGTCAATATTTACCGGCTGGGCCTGCCGCCGCAGGTCTATCACCGGCTGGTCGCGTTGGCGGGATCGCGGCTGAACCAGAAGGGCGAGATCGTGATCGATGCGCGCCGCTTCCGCACGCAGGAAGCCAACCGCGCCGATGCGCGCGCCCGACTGGCCGAGATGATCGCGGCGGCGCTGAAAGAGCCGAAAAAGCGCGCCCGCACCACTGTCAACCGGCCCGGCAAGGTGAAACGGCTGGCCTCCAAAAAGGCGCGCGGCACGGTGAAAGCCACGCGCGGCAAGGTGGAGTGGTAGGGCATCCTTGACGCCCTCGCCCGCCAAGTCCGCGCGCTTGACTTTCCCCCGATTCTCCCCCAATGGCCCGCCCCATGAGGCGGCGCTGCGCGCGCCGCCTGTTGTTTTTTGCGGCTGGTGCCGCGCACAAGCTTTATTGGGAATTGCGACATGGCGAAGCCTGCAACCATCAAGATCCGCCTGAACTCGACCGAGTCGGGGCACTTCTATGTCACCAAGAAGAACCCCCGCAACACGACCGAGAAGATGAGCTTCCGCAAATACGACCCCGTCGTGAAGAAGCACGTCGAATACAAGGAAGGCAAGATCAAGTAAGCGGCCATTTGCCGCCTTTCCGGGCCGGAACGATCCGGTTCAGTGACAGTTCAAGGCCCAGCCGATAAGGATGGCCGGATGAACAGCTTGAAAAAAATCTCCGCTCGCACCTTGGGCGCCGCATCTGCCGGCGCCCTTGCGATTCTGGCACCCGCCGCGCTGATTGCGCCTGCCGCACCCGTGGCTGCACAAAGCGCCGCGCAAAACGCGCAGATCACCCGCGCCGTGGCCGCGCTTCGCGGCATCACCACGATGCAGGCCGATTTCACCCAGACCGATCGCGCCGGGCGCACCGTGTCGGGCACGCTGACGCTGAAAAATCCGGGCCGCATCCGCTTTGAATACAGCCGCGATGTGAATATGCTGGTCGTCTCCAATGGCAGCACGCTGACGCTGGTGGATTACGATGTGCAGCAGGTCGAACGCTATCCGGTGCGCAATTCGCCGCTTGGCGCGCTGCTCGATCCCAACCGCGATGTCGCCCGCTTTGGCCGCGTGGTGCCGAGCAACAGCCCCGGCGTGGTGAGCATTGCGGTGGCCGATCCCGGCCGCCCGGAAATGCCCGAATTCACGCTGATCTTTGTCGAGAAGGCGTCCGCCCCGGGCGGGCTGGAACTCGCCAGCTGGGTGGCGCGTGATGCGCAGAACAACCGCACCACAGTGCGCCTTCGCGGCCATCGCTACGGCTTGGCCGTGGCGGACAGCACCTTCACTTACCGCGATCCGCGCCGCACCACTCGTCGGCCCTGAGCGTCAGCTCATGGCCGGGATGTTGGAAGTTTGCGACAAAATGCTTTCGTCCATTCATTCAGCGGACAGGCAGCGCTTCCTATAGTGAGAATTGCAAGACGGCTGGCGTATTCGGGTTTCCCCCCTGTTGCCCGATCCGCCCCAAAGGCCCGATTGCAAGCGTGACGAACGCTAAGAACGAACCCCCGTCCCACGATGCCCCCGGGACGGGGGTTTTTCGTGCGCGGCGTGCAGGCAAACCCCTTGGCACCCGCTGCCTTGCCACCTAAGCATCGCGGCCATGATCTCTGTTGCCAGCTGGAACATCAACTCGGTCCGCCTGCGTATGCCGCTGGTGGCGCAATTCCTTGGCAGCCAAGCGCCCGACATTCTGTGCCTGCAGGAAATCAAGTGCCAGGAAGGCCAATTCCCGCACCAGGCCTTTGCCGAGCTTGGCTATAACCACATCGTGATCCACGGGCAGAAGGGCTATCACGGCGTCGCCACGGTCAGCCGCATCCCCATCCGCGAAGTGTCCCGCCACGATTGGCAAGCCAATGGCGAGGCGCGCCATGTGGGCGTGGAACTGATCGGGCCGCAGGCGGGCGCGCTGGCGGGCATGGTGCTGGAAAACGTCTATGTGCCCGCCGGGGGTGACGAGCCGGACCGCACGATCAACCCCAAATTCGGGCAGAAGCTGGATTTCCTTGAACGCATGACCCGCTGGGCCGATGCGCTGGACCGGCCCACGCTGATCGTGGGGGATTTCAACATCGCCCCGCTGGAAAGCGATGTGTGGAGCCACAAGCAATTGCTCAAGGTCGTCAGCCACACGCCGATCGAGGTGGAGACGCTGGCGCGCTTTCGCGATGCGCATGGCTGGGCGGACCTTGGCCGCCAGTTCATCCCTGATCCGGCGCGCTATTACAGCTGGTGGAGTTACCGCTCCGCCGATTGGCGCGCGAATGATCGCGGGCGGCGGCTCGACCATATGTGGGCCAGCCCCGATCTGGCGCGGCAGGCCACGGGCCACCGCGTGCTGGAGGAGGCGCGCGGATGGACGCAGCCATCCGACCACGTGCCGCTGATCACGGAGTTTGCAAGCTGAGCGCGGACTCGCCTCCCTCTCCCGCCCGCCGCGTGGCGCAGGCGGTGGACGCGCTGCGCCATGGCTGGCCGCTGCGGATCGGGGATGCGCCGCTGCTGCTGCCGGTGGAAACCGCCGCTGCGCCGGGTGCCACTTCCGCCCGCCTGCTGATTTCCGCCGCACGTGCCGCAACCCTCAAACTGGCGAATCAGCGCGAGGCTGCGGATGGCCATTCGCCCGTGCTGGTCGAGGCGGGCGAGCCGCAAAATCTGGCGCAGGCGCTGGCCGTGGCCGATCCCTCGCTCGACCTTGTTTCCCCGCTGAAAGGCCCGTTCGCGGCACGAGCCCTCGCTTTCGCAGTCGAGGCCGAGGCCGCGCTGGAACTAGCGCGGATTGCGGGTGTGCTGCCGGCCTTTCTGGTCGAACCGGCTGAGGCGGGGGAGGCGGTGATGCTGGAGGCGCAGGATCTGGCGCACTGGGCCGATCCCGCCCATCTCGCCATCGCCACCCGTGCCCGCCTGCCCGTGGCGGCAAGCGAGGAGGCCGAAATCGTCGCCTTCCGCAAACCGGACGATACGCGCGAGCATATGGCGCTGGTGATCGGCAATCCCGATTATGGCCGCGCGCCGCTGGTGCGGCTGCATTCCGAATGTCTGACGGGCGATATCTTCGCCAGCCTGAAATGCGATTGCGGGCCGCAATTGCAGGCCGCCCTTGCCCTGATGGCGGCAGAGGCGGCGGCGGGCGGCTGGGGCGTGTTGCTATACCTCAGGCAGGAAGGGCGCGGCATTGGCCTCGTCAATAAGCTGCGCGCCTATCGCTTGCAGGACGAAGGCTTCGATACGGTGGACGCCAATGCGCGGCTGGGCCTGCCGGTCGAGGCACGCGATTTCGCCACTGCCGCGCGGATGCTCGAATTGCTGGGGGTGGAGGCGGTGCGCCTGCTCACCAACAACCCGGCCAAGGTGGAGGCGCTGGCCGCAGCAGGCGTGCGCGTGGCAGAGCGCGTGGCGCACCAATTGCCCGCCAACCCGCACAACGCCCGGTATCTGGCCACAAAGCGCGACCGGAGCGGGCATTTGCTGGGGTAGCGCGCGGCGACCCTACCGTATCTCGTAGCGCGTCAGCCCGCGGCCCAGCGTGTTGCCGGTGATCTGCTGCACTTCGCCCGACCAGTCGGCCACGAACACGGTGTTGCGATCGACGCCGGGGGCCAGCCGCGCCGTGTTGCCCGCCACTACCAGACCGGCGCTCGAATAATCGCGGCTTTCGGGGGCGACGGCGATGAAGGCGGAGTAATTCTCCTTGTCGCGCCCCTGCACGAACCAGTTGTTGCTGATCTGGCCGCTGGCGCCGGCAGGCAAGTCGATCATGTAATTGGTAGCGCGGCCGCCCGCATCGTCAAAGCTGTTGCTGGCGATTTCCACGCGCGGGGCGCGGGCTTTCAGGTAATGGCCGCCGCGCCCCTGTTCGAACCGGCTGTTGGTGACACGCACCAGCCCCAGCGCGCCGGTATAGATCGAATGTGCACACCCCCCCGATCCCTCGCAGGTGCCAAGGCGGGTGAAGGTGGAGTGATCGACCACCAGCGTCGCGGTTTCGGCATTGGCGGTCAGGATGCCCTGCTGGCTGTCGCGGAACCAGCTTTGCGCCACGGTCAGGTCGCCCGCCTCCATGCGGATGCCGGCGCCGTTGTAATCGCGCACGCGCATATTCTGGAATACCAGGCCCGATACCTGCGCGCTGCGCCCGCGCAGCACCAGCGCCGCCTTGCCTTCGCAGGTGACGGCGTCGAACACCGCCTGCCCCGGCTGGGTGGCGAGATAGGCGATCTCGCCTGCGTTCTGCACCGCGCATTGGCGGTGATTGCCCGGCGCAATCGCGATGGTGCCGCGCCCGTCTCCGATCGAATCAACCGCGGCCTGCAGATTGGCAAAGCCCTGCCCCGTTTCGACCACGGTGAACGGGGCGGGCGAGCCTTGCGCCAACAAAGCGGCGGGAATAGCGGCGGCAGCGGCAAGCGCGGCAAGGGCGGTGAGGCGTTTCATGGGCTGCGCCTATAGCCCGGCGCGGGTTAACAGGCGGAAAAGGCGGGCATCACCTCTGCGCCGAAAAGTTCCGCCGACCGGGTGACTTCGGCCACGGTCATATCGCCAAAGGCCAGTTGCGCCACGCTGTAGGTATAGCCGCCCGCCGCAATGTCGCTTTGCAGAAAGGCGCGCACGGTAGCAGGCGACCCGGCGCAGCCGCTGCCCGCGGCCTCCAGCGCGGCCCAGTCGGCGGGGAAGCGGCTGACAATGGGATTGGGCACGTCCTGCGTCTGCCACAGATGCACAAAGCTGGCGCGCCAGCGGGCAAAGGCGCGGGTGGCAATCGCGCGGGCCTCTCCGTCGCTGTCCGCCACCACGATATGCCGCCCCGCCCCGATCAGCGGCATCGCCTCCGCATCGCCGCCGCTTGCCGCATAGGCCGCGCGGTAACTTGCCACCAGCTTGCGCAGCGGTTCGCCTGCCAGCAGCGTGACGATGTTCAGCCGCTCCTTCGCGCAGCGCTCCGCCGATCCAGGCGAGTTGGTGCCGTACCACAGCGGCGGGCGCGGGGTCTGGGTGGGCCGCTGCGGCACGGGAACGCCGTTGAAGGTGAAAAAGCGGCCCGTATGGTCCAGTGTGTCGCTTTCAAGCGCTTTGAGCACCACGGCGAGCGTTTCGGCTGCGCGCTCCTCCTGCTCCGCCATGTCCACGCCGTAAAAGCCCATTTCGATGGGGGATATGCCCCGCCCGTATCCGAATTCCAGCCGCCCGCCCGATAGCGCATCGAGCATGGCGATCTCCTCGGCCAGCCGCAGCGGGTGGTAGAGCGGCAAAAGGAACACGAGCGGGCCAAGCCGGATGGTTTGCGTGCGCTGGCTCAGCGCGGCCAGATAAACCGCAGGCGATGGCGCATGGCCGAGCGGCGTGCCGTGATGTTCGGCCACGTGATAGGCGTGAAAGCCCGCTTCCTCGAATGCGGCGACCATGTGCAGCCGCGCTTCCAGATGGTCGGCCAGCGGCAGGCCGGAATCATCCACATGGTCGAAAATGCCGAACTTCATTGCGCCGCCTCTCCCCATGAACAGGAGACCGCGCCCCTTAGCGTCGGCCCTTGTCCCGCTCCCGCTCGCGCTTGAGCGCCAGCACTTCGTCAAGGTTGATAACCTCGCTGCGCGCCAGCATCCAGCGGATCATCGCAATCGCCCAGATGGCGGTGACAAGGATGAAGCCTGCGGTGATCTGGCCCACAAAGGTCTCGTCATCCGGGCGGCCTGCCACGATCCAGACATAGATGCCCGACAGCAGCGCATAAAACAGCATCCACATCGCTGTCAGCCGCCAGCCTTCGCCGCCGCGCGGCATGATCTTCATCGCCCAGCGCCCCTGCCGGTAACAGACGAAGGGCTTGTCCTTGTCCGTCATCCCCTATTCTCCCTTTTTCGGCCGCCCGCGCCGGGGCGGCTCGCTTTGTTCCACACGGATGCCGCGCCGCCCCAGCGCCTCGCGCAGCAGCACTTCGATCTCGGCATTGACCGAGCGGAAATCCGCCGCCGCGACCCGCTCCAGCGCCGCATACAGCGCCGGATCGAGCCGCAGGGGAAAAGGCTTCTTGGGGCTTGCAGGCATCGTTCGGCTTACTGGTACAGCGTGCCTGTATTCACCACCGGCTGCGTGTCGCGGTCGCCCACCAGCACCACCATCAGATTGGACACCATCGCCGCGCGCCGTTCGTCATCCAGATTGACGATCCCGTCAGCCGAAAGCTTGTCGAGCGCCATCTGCACCATGCTCACCGCGCCCAGCACCAGCTTGGCGCGCGCGGCGATCACCGCTTCGGCCTGCTGGCGGCGCAGCATGGCTCCGGCGATTTCGGGGGCATAGGCAAGGTGCGTCAGGCCCGCTTCGTCCACCACGATGCCCGCCACCTTCAGCCGGTCGTTGAGTTCGGCCTGCAATTCGGCGTTGATGACATCGGCGCTGCCGCGCAGCGTCGTCTCGTCCTCCTCGCTCATATCGTCATAGGGGTGGCGCGCGCCCACCGTGCGCAAGGCCGCCTCGATCTGGATGTTCACGAATTCGCGGTAATCATCCACATCGAACACCGCCTGCGCGGTATCGGCCACGCGCCAGACGACATTGCAGGCGATCTCCACCGGATTGCCGCGCAGGTCGTTGATCTTCACGCGTTCGGAATGGACGTTGTTGGCGCGCACCGATACCTTGGTGCGGCCCATCCACGGCCAGATCCAGCGCAGGCCCGTAGTGCGATCGGTTCCGCGATAGGCGCCGAACAGCGTGATGACGCGGCCCTGATTGGGCTGGATCATGAAGAAGCCGGGCAGGATCAGCAGCGCGGCGATGCCGCCCAGGATCAAGGCAAAACCGTGCACCGGGCCGGATGTTGCCGCGTCAAAACTCACGATGCTCCAGAACACAGCCGCCACCGCAACCACCAGCAGGCCAAGCGCGGCATAGCCGTTGAACGTGGACGCGCTGCTCTCCTTGCTGGTGTTCATCCCCACTGAAAAATCCCGCATCTCCAATGCCCTCCAAACCGACCGCCCGAACCAAGGGGCGATATTAATGTGATATCATATTTATCGAACGGAAGAGGCGTGGCAAGCGGAATCGGTCAATAGGCGCGGATCACGGAAAGGAACTGGCGGCCATAGGCCTCCAGCTTGCGCGCGCCGATGCCCGGAAGCGCGCCGAGTTCCGCCAGCGTGGCCGGCCGGGCCAGCGCGATTTCGCGCAAGGTGGCATCGTGGAAGATCACGAAGGGCGGCACGCCCGCTTCCCGCGCCAGTTCGCGGCGCAGCGCGCGCAAGGCTTCGAACAGCGGATTGCCCACGGGGTTTGCCGCGCCCGCACCGGCAGCGCGCCTGCCTTTGCGCGCGGCGCGTTCGGCGCTTCGGGCAAGCGCCACCGGCCTCTCGCCTTTCAGGATTTTCCGCGCATCACCGCCCAGCGCGAGGCCCCCGTGCTCGGTCGCCACCAGCGCGCCACGCGCCTGAAGGCTGCGCACCAGCGGTTGCAGCAGCCGCGCCTCGTCTGCGCCGACAATGCCGAAGACTGACAAACGGTCATGCCCGCGCGCGCTCACCCGCTCGTCGCTCACACCCGTCAACACCTTCTGCACATGGCCAAAGCCGAAGCTCTGCCCCGTGCGATACACGGCAGAGAGCAGCTTGCGCGCCAGTTCGGTGACGTCCACCATCGCGGGCGGATCAAGGCAATTGTCGCAATTGCCGCAGGATGGCGGCGGCTCCTCGCCAAAATGGCGCAGCAGCAGCGCACGGCGGCAGGCCGGCGTTTCGACCAGCGCAGCCAGCGCGGCCAAGCGCTTGTGCTCCCCCTTCTGCCGCGCTTCCTCCACCTCGGACACACGCTGGCGCGCGGCGACAAAATCGCCCGCACCCCAGAACATCACCGCCAGCGCCGGATCGCCATCCCGCCCGGCCCGGCCGGTTTCCTGGTAATAGGCCTCGATCGATTTGGGGATGCCGGCATGGGCGACAAAGCGCACATCGGGCTTGTCGATGCCCATGCCAAAGGCAATGGTGGCGACCATCACCATGTCTTCGCTTGCCACAAAGGCCGCCTGGTTTTCGGCGCGCACCTCCACCGGCAGCCCTGCGTGATAGGGGCGCACTTCGCGGCCCGTCTGCCGTTCCAGCTGCGCGGCCAGTTCCTCCACCTTGCGGCGCGTGGGGGCATAGATGATGCCCGGCCCCGGTTCCTCCTCCATTAGCTGCGCCAATTGCGCGGGCACCGATTGCCGGTGGCGGATGGCATAGCGGATATTGGGCCGGTCGAAGCCTGCCACCACCATGCCTTCTTGCGGAATGCCCAGCTGTTCCAGAATATCGGCGCGGGTGTGCGCATCGGCGGTGGCGGTCAGGGCAAGGCGTGCCGCACCGGGAAATCCGTCCATCAGCGGGCGCAGCAGGCGGTAATCGGGGCGGAAATCGTGCCCCCATTCGGATACGCAATGCGCCTCGTCCACCGCAAACAGGGCCACCCGCCCGCGATTGAGCAGGTCGCGAAAACCCGGCTGGCTGGCGCGTTCGGGCGCGACATAGAGCAGGTCGAGCGCGCCATTGCAGAAAGCGTCAACCGTCTCGCGCCAGTCGGCATCGGCGCTGGTCAGCGCGGCGGCGGCAATGCCGTTGGCGCGCGCGCTGCGCAGCTGATCGTGCATCAGCGCGATCAGCGGCGAGATGACCACGCAGGTGCCGGGGAGAAGTGCGGCAGGCAGTTGATAGGTGAGCGACTTGCCCGCGCCCGTGGGCATGACCGCCAGCGTGGATTGCCCGGCCAGCACGCGCGCGACCACCTGTTCCTGCACCCCGCGAAAGCTGTCAAAGCCGAATATGCGGCGCAAGGCGGCGCGCGCATCCTCCATGCGGCACGCAGTCGCGGATTCAGGGAAAGGCGGATGATCCATCGCCCCCGCTTGGCACAGGGGTGGCGCAGCGCAAACCGTTCAAGAGGCCGTTATCGGCGATTTTCTTGTGCGCGTGGCTGGGCTATTGGCTTGCCATACGCGCATTACAGGAGATTGCGATTATGAAGTCCCTTCACGCCCTTGCCCCCCGTATGGCCCCCCGTATGGCTTTGGCGGCCCCGCTGGCGCTGGTGCTGGCCGCTTGCGGTTCGGCCACCGACGCATCGGAAGACGCGCTGGCCGACAATGTCGAACTGCCCGCCGACGAAAGCATGGCCGGCACGCCTGCTCCGGTTGCAGACGAGGGCGCGCTGGCCGAAGACGCCGCTGCGGCGGAAGGCGAAGCGGTTGACGCGGCGGCAGAGGCCGAAGCCATGGTCGCAGCCGACGCGCCGGCTGCTCCGGCGGCCGAGTGATCCGCATCCTTGCTTCGCTTGCTGCCTGCCTGTTTCCGGGCCTGCTTCTGGCGGCCTGCGGCGGGTCGGATACCGATCCCGGCCCGGGCGGGGTAACGGTGGGCGAAGCGCGCGCGCTGGACGAGGCTGCGGAAATGCTCGACCAGCAGCGTCTGCCCGCCGCGGCGCTGGAAGAGCCGGAAACGCCGCAAACCCCTGCGCCATGACCGGCCATCGCTGCATACAATAGGAAAGGGCCGGCCCCGCGCCATGCGGAACCGGCCCTGATCCTGTGCTGCACCCCAAAAGGTGCAGGCCGCAGCAGCTTACTGAGCCGGAGCTTCTTCAGCCGGAGCAGCGGCGTCAGCCGGAGCAGCTTCCATGGCAGCGGCATCAGCCGGAGCTGCTTCTTCCATCGGAGCAGCTTCAACCGGAGCAGCTTCTTCCATCGCGGGCTCTTCCACGGGAGCTTCTTCAGCAGCTTCTTCAGCGCAGGCAGCCAGGCCCATGGTCAGCACGGCAGCAGCAGCGACAGCAACGATCTTCTTCATGTGTTTTCCCCTTCAAGAAACCAGGGCGGTTTGCACCACCCATCGAAGGGGCAAGCACCCCTTCACTGGGCTGCTTAGCGCATTTCGCCGCGCTGCAACAGATTAACTGCAACAAGAAGAATAATTGCCCCGCCAAAGG
This sequence comes from Alteraurantiacibacter palmitatis, assembly GCF_037154115.1. Taxonomy (NCBI): domain Bacteria; kingdom Pseudomonadati; phylum Pseudomonadota; class Alphaproteobacteria; order Sphingomonadales; family Erythrobacteraceae; genus Alteraurantiacibacter; species Alteraurantiacibacter palmitatis. Next base: position 43,905 of record NZ_JBANRO010000004.1, read on the forward strand.
ACACCAGCAGCGCTTCCACGCTGTAGGCCCCGCGCAGGAGGTTTCCCAGACCGATCAGCGGGTTGATGACGATTCCGGCCAGAATGGCCCCGCCCACCCCGCTGGCAAGGTTCACCAGAAGGTTGCGTGTCTGGCCTGTCTGCAGAATGATCGTCGCCAACCATCCCAGCACCAGGCCGAGCAGGATGAGGAAAATCAGCCCCATGATATATTGATCCGCTGCATCATGCGGACAAAACGCGGTGGGATGGCGCTTGTTCCGTTCACCCGCAGAAGCGGATCGCCGGTTTTACCGCATTGTCAGCCAGATCAGCGCCACCGTGCCGATCACGATGCGATACCAGGCAAAGGGCGTGAAGCCGTGCCGGCTGACATAGGCCACGAACAGCCGGATCACGATCAGCGCCACGATGAAGCTGACAACGAAGCCGATTGCGATTTCGCTCCAGCCAATGCGGGTTATGCCGTCCATCAGATCGCCGCCCTTCTGGAACAGTTCCAGCGAGGTCGCGCCGATCATGGTGGGAACGGCGAGGAAGAAGGAAAACTCCGCCGCGGTCTTGCGGTTCACCCCCATGGCGAGCGCCCCCATGATGGTGGCGCCCGACCGGCTGACGCCGGGAATCATCGCCAAGCACTGGGCAATGCCGATCCCGACCACCTGCGTCATCGGCAGATCGGATACGGACACTTCCTCGCCCGGTTTTGCCACCTTCTCGATCCCGATAATGGCAATCCCGCCCAGGATCAGCGCCCAGCCGACCAGTTCCGGGCTGCCCAGCATGATGTCGATATAATCCTTGAACGCCAGGCCCAGCACCGCGCTTGGCACAAAGGCGATCAGGATGTTGCGGGCAAAGCGCAGGCCCGGCGCTTCCAGCCGCAGTACACCCATCCCCGCGTTCCAGAACGTGCCCCAATACTGATACACCACCGCCAGGATCGCGCCGAGCTGGATCACCACGTTGAACATGGCCCATTCGGCCGCGTCATAGCCGAACATCTCCGACGCCAGAATCAGATGGCCGGTGGAGGAAACGGGGATGAATTCGGTCAGTCCCTCGACAATGCCGAGAAGGATTGCGGTGAGGGTCGTATCCATGCGTGCTGCGATGCGGCATGGCGGGGGCTTTCGTCAAGCCGCCCGCCCGACTTGCCGATTGATTACCAGATCTTCACGCGCTCTTCAGGCGCCAGATACATCGGATCATCCGGCGTTACGCCAAAGGCATCGTACCACGCATCGACATGGCGCACCGCGTTGTTAAGGCGGAAATCGCCCGGCGGGTGCGGGCTGCCGCCGATCATCTGCGCGCGCAGCGCCTGTTCGCGGTATTTGCCGCGCCACACCTGCGCAAAGCCCAGGAAGAACCGCTGATCGCCGGTCAGCCCGTCGATCACCGGCGCTTCCGCCCCGTCCAGCGACAGGCGATAAGCCCGATAGGCCATTTGCAGGCCCACCACATCGCCCAGCGTTTCGCCAAGGCCGCGGCTGGTCAGGCACACCTGCCCATCGTCAATGCAATATTGCTGCAGCAGGCCGACCAGACTTTGCGTGCGTTCCCGGAAACCGGCCAGATCTTCCGGCTGCCACCAGTTGCGCAGCGTGCCCGTGCCATCATAGCGCGAGCCCGAATCGTCAAAGCCGTGCCCGATCTCGTGCCCGATCACCGCACCGATCGCGCCGTAATTCACCGCCGGGTCGTTGTCCGGCCCGAAGAAGGGCTGTTGCAGGATCGCGGCAGGGAACACGATCTGGTTGAACGGCGGCATATAATAGGCGTTCACCGTCTGCGGCAGCATCAGCCATTCCATGCGGTCCACCGGCTTGTCCAGCCGGCTGAGCGAATCGGCGCGGCGCCAGGCGGCGGCACTCATGCGGTTGGCCAGCGGCGCGCCGGGCGTGATGTTCAGCCCGTCATAGGTCTTGAACTGTTCGGGATAGCCAATCATCGAGGTGAAGGAGGCCAGCTTGGCCTTCGCCTCTTCCACCGTCGCGGGCGTCATCCAGTCGTTTTCGGCCAGATCCAGCTCCATCGCGCGGAACAGATTGGCGACGAGTTCGTCCATCATCGCCTTGCTTTGCGGCGGAAAATACCGCTCGACATACAGCGCGCCCAGCTGCTCGCCCAGCATCCCCTCGATCTCGCTGATCCCCCGCTTCCAGCGCGGGCGCTGTTCGGTCTGACCGTTGAGGAACCGGCCGAAGAAATCGAAATGCGCGGTGTCGATGACCGAAGGCAGGACGGGGGCATAGGAGGCGAGGAACCGCACCGCCATCCACGCCTTGAGCGTTTCCAGCGGTTCGTCCGCAACCATCTGCATCATCGCCGGAAGTCCGCCGCCCATCAGGGCAAGCTGCGCCTCGGTCAGTTCCAGCGCGGCCACTTCCTCGTCCGTGGGCAGAAGCTGCGAGGCGAGGAAACGCTGCACATGGCCCAGTTCGCTGCTGTCGAGCAGCGCGTCCACCGGGAAGGCCGGGGCAAGCGCAGCCAGTTCGGCGCGGCTGAGTTCATTATAGGTCAGTTCCGGGATGCGCAGCATCTGCTGGTCCCATTCGATCACCGCCACGCGGCGTTCGAAATCATAGACCGCATCCGCGGCCGCCTGCGGATCGGCATAGCCCGCCTGCCCCAGCATGAAGGTGAGATATTCACGGTAGGCCGCGCGCGTCGCCAGGTTCTGTTCGGTATCGTCGAGGTAATATTTGCGATCGGGCAGGCCCATCCCGCCAAACCCCACTTCGACCGCGTGCGCATTGGGGTCCATATCGTCAATCGTCACGCTGGCCGAAACCATTGCGGGCATTCCGGGGCGGGCGAACAGGCGCACCAGTCCGTCCAGATCGGATGCGGCGTAGATTTCGGTCAGGAAGGGGTAGGCCGGCGCCATGCCCGCCGCGTCAATCGCCTCCTGATCCAGAAAGGCCTGATAGGCATCGACCAGCCGGCGGGCCTGCGTGCCCGGCGCGGGGTTGGAGGCGACCAGTTCGGCCACCAGCGCTTCCACATCGGCCACCGCCGCCTCGCGCAGGAAATCGAACGCGCCAAAGCGGGAAAGATCGGCCGGAATCTCGGTATTTGCCGTCCAGCGCCCGTTGACATAGGCGTTGAAATCCGCGCCCGGCCGAACCGAGGGATCAATCTGCGTCAGGTCCACGCCCCATGTGCCAAAGGTCATGGTGGGCGCGGCAGAGACGGTTTGCGAGGCGGCAGTCGGCGTGTCAGCCGCTGTGTGAACCGCCGCGTCCTCATGCGCCAGAGCCGGCAGGGAAACAGCCAGGGCGAGCGTGGAAAGGCCGGTGGCAAGAAGGCGACGGATCATGTGTAACCCCTGAAAGCGCTGCGCGGATGGCGCACAGGCTGTGGCAAATGCAAAACGAAGCTGTAGCCGAGGCGCGCGGCGGACAAATGCCGCTTGTCGGTTTCAGTTGTTACTTCGTCGATTATCAGCGGGCGGTCATGCGGGCAAGCAGGGCCGAAGGCGGTGCAAGGCGGGGCGGAGCGGTCGCAGCGTCTCAAGCCGCCTGATCGGTGAATTGCAGCGAGGCCAGCCGGGCGTAAAGGCCACCCTTGGCCATCAGCGCGGCGTGATCGCCTTCCTCCACGATGCGCCCGCCATCCATCACGACGATTCGGTCGGCCGCGCGCACCGTGGCAAGGCGATGCGCGATCACCAGCGTAGTGCGGTTTGCCATCAGCCGTTCCAGCGCCTGCTGCACCAATTGCTCGCTTTCGGCATCGAGCGCGCTGGTCGCTTCGTCGAGCAGGAGAATCGGCGCATCGCGCAGCAGCGCGCGCGCAATCGCCATGCGTTGACGCTGCCCGCCCGACAGCCGCGCCCCGCCTTCACCCAGAAATGTGTCGAGCCCTTCGGGCAGGTCGCGCAGAAACCTTTCCGCATTGGCCGCGCGCGCCGCGTCCCAGATCGCCTCCTCGCTCGCATCCCATGCGCCGTAGCGCAGATTGTCGCGCGCATTGGCCGCAAACAGCACGCCTTCCTGCGGCACCAGCGCCATGCGGCGGCGAATTTCCGCCGGGTCCGCCTGGGTCAGCGGCACGCCGTCGATCTTCACCGTGCCCGCCTGCGGATCGTAGAAGCGTTCGGCCAGTTGGAAAATCGTGCTCTTGCCCGCGCCCGACGGGCCGACAATTGCCACCGTCTCACCCGGCTCCACGGTCAGCGTGAAGCCTTCGATGGCCTTTTCGCCGGGCCGAGTCGGATAGCTGAAGGTCACATTGTCGAACGCGATTGCCCCGCGCGGCGGCACGGGCAGCGCCACGGGCCGGGCGGGCGGCGCGATGGCGGGTGTCTCGCTCAGCAATTCGTTGAGGCGGCTGGCCGCGCCTGCGCCGCGCAGCAGGTCGCCATACACCTCGGTCAGCGCGCCGAATGCGCCCGCCACCAGCAGGCCGGTAAAGACAAAGGCGGCAATCGTCCCCCCGCTCAGCGTGCCGTTGGCCACCATCATCGCGCCGCGCCACATGATGAAGGTGAGCGCGCCGAAAATCAGCGCAATCGCCGTGGCCGTCATCACCGAACGGATCAGGATGCGCGTGCGCGCGGCGGCGAAGGTATCCTCCACATTGCCGGCAAAGCGGGCCAGTTCGCGGTCTTCCTGGTTGAAGCCCTGCACGATCTTCATCGCGCCCAGAACCTCGGTAATTCGCGCGCCCACCGTGGCGATGCGATCCTGGCTTTCGCGGCTGGCCTTGCGCACCCTGCGGCCGAATACGGCAATCGGCCCGATCACCAGCGGAATCGCCACCACCATCAGCAAGGTCAGGCTGGGGGCAAGGTAGATCATGTAACCCAGCCCGCCCACCGCCAGAATGGCGTTGCGCAGCGCGACCGAAATCGTGGTGCCCACCACGTGCTCGATCTGCGCGGTATCCGCTGTCATCCGGGTAGAAATCTCGGACGGGGAGTTCTCCTCGAAAAAGCCGGGCGAGAGGCGCAGCAGGTTCTCCTGCACCGCCAGGCGGATGTCCGCCACCACCCGTTCGCCCAGCAGCGAGACGAAGTAGAACCGGCAGGCCGTGCCCAGCGCCAGCACCATCGCCACCATGAACAGGCGGCGGAACCACAGATTGATCTCTGCCGGATCGGCCCCGGCGGCAAAGCCGGAATCGATCACGCCGCGGAAATAGGCGGGAATCGCCAGCGTGGCGCTGGCCGTTATGACAAGCGCCAGCCCCGCCAGCGCGATCAGCCCGCGATAGCGCGCCGCCGCACGAAAGATCATCGCCAGCGGGCCGAGGCTGTCGGCGGGTTTCACGGTGTCGGGCGATGCACGGCTGGCCATATCGGCCTCGCGCCTAGCCGATAAGTGCGCGCGAATGAAGGGGCGCGTCGGCATGGCACGGACAATTCTTTGCCTGTCACGGGCAAATGGCCATTTGCGCTTTGTGCTGCAACGCACCATATCCTAGGTATGAACCAGCCAATGATCCACAGGATCGCAGCCGGGGGTCGCCATGCTTTATTCCGCCTATGAAATGCACCGGCAGATGATGAATGCCGCCAGCACCTGGGCACAGGTGGGCGCGCATCTGCTGTCCAATCCCGCCTTGCCGATGGGCTATTTCGGCCTCGGCCCCGCCATGGCGAGCGCGCTGAAGGTCTTTGCCCATGTCTATGAGGAGCGCGGCAAGCCGGCCTTCGGCATCGACGCGGTGGAGGTAGAGGGCGAGCTGTTCCCGGTGATCGAGGAGGTCGTGCTGGAAAAGCCCTTTGGCAGCCTGCGCCATTTTCGCCGCGAAGGCCTGCCCGCCGATGCGCCGCGCCTGCTGATCGTCGCACCGATGAGCGGTCACTACGCCACGCTGTTGCGCGGCACGGTGGCGCGGATGGTGGAAAATCAGGATGTGTGGATAACCGACTGGGCCGACGCCCGGATGGTGCCGCTGGATGCGGGGATGTTCGATCTGGATGACTACATTGATTACCTGATCGATTTCCTGCACTTCATCGGAGAAGGCACGCATATGCTGGCGGTGTGCCAGCCTTCGGTCCCGGCCTTTGCCGCTGCGGCGGTGATGGGCGCGGCGGGCGATCCCTATCGCCCGGCCAGCCTGACGATGATGGGCGGCCCGATCGATACGCGCGCCAGCCCCACTTCGGTGAACGACGTGGCAGTCAACCGGCCGCTCAGCTGGTTCGCCAACAATGTGATTGCCACCGTGCCGTTCAATTACCCCGGCGCGGGGCGCAAGGTTTATCCCGGCTTCCTGCAACTGGCCGGGTTCATCTCGATGAACCTCGAAAGCCATATGCAGAGCCATTACCAGATGTTCCAGCACCTGACGCTGGGCGACCATGAAAGCGCCGAGGCGACGCGCAAGTTTTATGACGAATATCTGTCGGTCTGCGACATGACGGCGGAATTCTACCTCCAGACCATCCACCACGTGTTCCAGGAACACAGCCTGCCGCGGGGCAAGTTCGTGCATCGGGGCACGGCGATCGATCCCGACGCGATCCGCGACACCGCGCTGCTGGCGATCGAGGGGGAAAAGGACGATATCTCCGGCATCGGCCAGACCAAGGCCGCGCTGGGCCTTGCGCCGCATCTGCCCGATACGATGAAGAAATACCATCTCGCCAAGGATGTCGGCCATTACGGTATCTTCAACGGATCCAAATGGCGCAAGAATATCGCCCCGGTGGTGGAGGACTGGGTCCGCGCCAACGCGCGCTGATGCGCTCAGGGCGCAGGCGGCGGGGCGGTATCGGGAACGCGCCAGAACAGCCGTTTCAGCACCCGCCGCGCCAGCACCAGCAGCCACACACAGCCCGCCAGCACGATCAGCGCGACCACGGCGGCGGCCACCGGATATTCGTAGGCCAGCCAGATCAGGCCAAGGGTGGCCACGTCCTCCACACTCGACACGGCGACATTGCTGACCGGTTCGGGACTGGTGTTGACCACGGCGCGCGCGCTTGCCTTGCCGCCATGCGCCAGCAGCGCCCCGCCCCCGCCCAGCAGGAAAGCGACCACCTGCAACACAGGATCGCCGGGGTCGACAATTGCCAGCGCCACCAGCGCGCCGCCCAGCGGGCGCACGAAGCTGTGCACCCCGTCCCACAGGCTGTCGATCCACATGACCTTGTCGGCCAGAAATTCCGCCAGCGCGCCCACACCGGCCAACCCCATGATCCACGGATTGGCCAGCACGCTGAGGCCTGACAAGTGCTCAGGCAAAGGCACCGCGCCTGTGCGCATGGCAATGCCGGTCGCCAGGATGACGAGGTAAAGCCGCCATCCCGCCAGCAGGCTGGCGCTGGTGGCAAGGCCCAGTATCTCGATAATGCCAATGGCAGGCGGTGCGTCCATCGCGGCAGGCTACACCTGCCTGGGCCGCCTTGTCGATCAGGCAGTTGATGGCACGGGGCGGCTTCGCGGCGCCAGCTTGGCCCGCCATTCGCGCCCTTCCACCCGCTGGACATAGCTCCACAGCGCGCATTGCAGACCCACCAGCATGAACAGGAAGGGCTGATAGGCAATGCCCACAAAGACCGCGCCCACCAGATAGACCAGATGCGCCTGTTGCAGCGCCGTGGCGAGGCCCCATTGCCAGCTGCGGTTATCCCCATCGCGGCGCCGGAACCGGCGGCGCAGGCTTTCCATGTGCCACACGCCCAGCCCCTGAAGCAGCAGCCAGATGGCGAGGCCGAAATAGCCCTGTTCGCCCAGCAGCTCGAAATAGGAGGAATGGTAAGCGCGCGCGGTTTCGGTCACCTCCCGGTACTCCACCCGGCGCATCGGCCCCTCGCCGCTGGTCACCACGGTGTTGTAGGTGAAGCTGTTCGCACGGTAGGCGTCGAAACCGCCGCCCAGCGGATGCTCCTTTGCGTAATCGATCGTCCATTGCCACACCACCAGCCTTGTGGAAGCCGACTGGTCGCCGCGAAAGCCGACAATCGTCTCCATCCGCTCAACATAACTTTGTGGAAGGAAGGGCACCGCCGCCATCATCGCCAGGCTCGCCGCGCCGGCATAGAGGAAGCGGTAGCGCACCGAGCGCAGCAGGAGCACGCCCAGCACCAGAATGCAGATGAGACCCGTGCGCGCCGAAGTGCCCACCGGGATAAGCAAGCAGGCAAACACCAGCCCCGCAGTAAAGGCCCATGTCGTCCAGTGGCGCGGGAAGATGCTGGTATGGCGCGCCACCCACAGCGCCAGCGGGATGGTGGCAATCGCCACCGTGGAGATGATCGAGCCTTCATACATCCCCGAATTTTCGTCCACCAGCAGGCGTAATTCGCCGTATCCGCCGCCGCCGAACACCGTCTTGATCCCGCCATTGATGGCAATTGTGCCCACCGCCAGCACTACGAAGGTCACCGCCGCCTCGATCCGAAGCTTGGTGCGCAGCGTCAGCGGCAGGAAGGCGGCAAAGATCAGCGCCTTCCACACCCAGTCCCATTTGGCCCAGGCCGAATCCTGAAACTCCGCCCCCAGCGTCGTCATCCCGCACCACGCCAGCAGCACCAGGATCAGCCCCTGCCGGAAGGTGAAGCGCGAGCCGTATTTGGAATCGAGCAGCAGCCACCCGGCAAAGGCGGCAACAAAAGTGATGAGCGAGAGCTGGAAGCTCTGGATCAGGCCCCAGCCGATCTTCTGCGGGGCGACAATGTCGATATAGATATAGGCCAGCACCCAGATGAACGGGCGCTTCAGCCCCAGCAGCAGCAGCAGGCCGATAAAGCCAAGGAGGAACAGGTCCTTCAGCATGGCCTAGCCGTCCCGCTCCGCCGGGGAGGTCGGCGCGCGCTTCTTGAGCCAGCGCGACCGGGGTTGGCCCTCGCCCTCCTCGTCCAGCTCGTCACGCTGGATCAGGCGCCAGGCGGCAAAGGCCATCAGGCCATGCGTCAGGGCAAGGGTGAAAATGTCGACCAAGAAGAGCGCTTCCGGCAATTGCAGCCGTTACGCCCTAGCGCACAGGAATTGACGCGGCGTTAAGCAAAGCGTGGCAACAGTTTGGCCCCATGGACCTCACCACGCTTCGCATCCTGCACGTTCTTGACCATTCGCTGCCCATGCACAGCGGTTACACCTTCCGCACGCGCGCCATTCTGAAGGCGCAGGAAGCGCTGGGCTGGCAGGTGCGCGGGATCACCGGGCTGCGCCACACGGCACCCGGCCCGGATGCGGAGGAAGCCGAGGGGCTGCATTTCATCCGCACGCGCGGCAACGCCAGCGGCCCGCCGGCTTTGCGCGAATGGCGCGAGGCAGGCCTGCTCGCCGATGCGATCTGCGATCTGGCGCGGGAGTGGCGGCCGGATATCCTCCACGCCCATTCGCCCGCCTTGTGCGGCCTTGCCGCCCTGCGTGCCGGCAAAAGGCTGGGCCTGCCGGTGGTGTATGAAATCCGCGCCTTCTGGGAAGATGCGGCCGTGGGCAACGGGACGGGGCAGGAAGGCTCGCTCAAATACCGCCTTACCCGCGCGCTGGAAAACCATGTCGTGGCGGCTGCGGACCGGGTGGTGACGATCTGCCAGGGGCTGCACGCCGATCTGGTCGCGCGCGGCGTCCCCGCGGCAAAGCTTTCCGTCATGCCGAATGGCGTCGATCTGGCGCTGTTCGGCACGCCCGCGCAGCGCGACGGTGTGCTGGCGGCAGAGCTGGGGTTGGGCGATGGGCCGGTGATCGGCTTCATCGGCAGCTTTTACGATTACGAAGGGCTGGACGATCTGATCGCAGCCATGCCGGCTCTGGTCAGCCGCCATCCCGATGCGCGGCTGCTGCTGGTGGGCGGCGGGCCAATGGCCGACAGGCTGAAGGCGCAGGCCGAGGCAAGTCCGGCAGCGGGCGCAATCCGCTTTGTCGGCCGCGTGCCGCACGATCAGGTCGAACGCTATTACGCGCTGGCGGACATCATGGCCTATCCGCGAAAAGCCAGCCGCCTGACCGATCTGGTCACGCCGCTCAAACCGCTGGAGGCGATGGCGCAGGGCAAGCTGGTGGCGGCAAGCGATGTGGGCGGTCACCGGGAATTGATGGTGCATGGCGTCACCGGCACGCTGTTTGCGGCAGACAATCCCGCGCACTGCGCCGCCGCGCTGGCCGATCTGCTCGACGCGCGCGATGGGTGGGAGGCGATGCGGGATGCTGCCCGCGCGCACGTCGCCAGGCATCACGACTGGGCGCGCAACGTGCAGCGTTATCAAGACGTTTACCAAAGCCTGTTACGCCCCGATCAGGATGGCCTGAGCACCGCCGCCTGAAAGGGCGCGGGGCACGGGGCCGCAATGACAGGACAAATGCGTGGCAAGTCTGGCTGATGAAAAGCGGGTGAAGGGCAAAACGGCAAAGCCGCCGATCAGCACACATCCCGCTTTCCCGTTCATCGTGGCGCTGTGGTTTGCCGCCTTGCTGGGCATTGGCAGCCTAGTCGTGCCCGTGCCACTGATCGAACGCATCAGCGTGGCAACCGGCCTTGCCGCGATCCTTCCGCCCGCTGCTCCGCCGCTGGGCTTTACAGCCCGTCTGCTGATGGCGCTGGCCTTTACCGCGGGCGGTGCGCTGGTGGGCCTGTTCATCGCGCGCAAGGTGGCAGAGGCGCACCGCGCCGAACCCGCGCTGCGCCGTGCCACACGGCCCGTTGCCGAAACCGATGGCGCGCCCGCCATGCCCCGGCCTATCTCGGCGCTCGACGAACTGGGCAGCGAAGGGCTGGATGGCCGCCAATTGACCGGCACCCCTCCGCGCGGGCGCCGTGCGCTGGCGATCGAGGAGGAGGCAGGCCCAAGCACGTTCCTCGAATTTCCCCCGCTGCCCGGAACCCATGCCGGCGCCATCCCCGCCTCCATGCGCGAGGCGGTGCACGCCAGCGGGTTGACCGGATGGCGTCCGGACGATGCACGCGCCGATGAGGCTGATGATCTCGACGAACTCGATCTTGCCCTGGTCGAAATGGCGCAAGAAGAAGAGGCCGGGCCGGAGATGGCTTTGCCCGAAGCGCCAATGGTCCTGGCCAGCGAGGCCGGATTGACCGAACCCGGTTTCAGCGAGTCCACTTTCGGCGCCAAGGCCGACCATGCCGAAACAGACCCCCCCCTTGCCCAAGGCACCGCCAGCAGCGCCACGCCGCTTGCCGCGGCCCGGCAGGAATTTCGTTTCAATCCCAATCCGTCGGAACGCCCGACAGTCGCCATCGCCTGGGACGAAGCGGAATCGCATTCCGCCAGCTTCCCGCCTCAGATCTTCAGCGAAGCCGCGGCGCAATCGGGTGCCGATGAAAGGGAGCCGGAAGTGGACGACGAAGCATCCGACCTGATCGATCACAGCCAATTCCTTGCCCCTCATGCCGTCTTTGACGCGGGCGAAGCCGACGCGGAAGATACATATCTGCCCCCTGCTGCCGTCCTTGCCCCGCAAACCCGGGCCGCACCCGAAGGCGAGCCGGAAACAACCTCAGCCTCCACCGCAGCGCATGATGCGCTTGACGAACTGGGCCTTGTGCAACTGGCTCAGCGGCTCGGCTCGTCGATCGAAAGGCGCCGCGCGCTGCTGGCTGAACGCGCTGCACAGGCTGCCCGGCGCGATGCAGCAGCACCCGCCAATGCACCCGCGCCGGCCGCCATGGCCGCCCGCGAACCGCTGGCCGCCATTCCGCTGCTGGACGATGTTGACGCTGTCGCACCCGACGAGGCCGCGCAGGCGATGGCGGCTTGGTTTGACCGGCCTGCCCGCTCGCAGGATGACGCGGCAAGGACGCCCGAAAGCGACGAAGCCGCCCCGGTTGCGATCGAGGCCGCTGCCGGTGCGCCGCGTCAGGTGTTCAAGCCGCTGGACGAGGACGAACAGGACGACACGCCCGAAACCGGCCGACCCGATCCCATGCCTGCGCCGCCGTTCCCGACGTTTCCTGGCCGCGCGCTCGATGGCTTTGCGCATATCGATATCGACGAGGAGGAGGAGGACGAGGAACTTTCCGACCTCGCCGCCAGCTTCGCGCTCAATCTCGGCGCGGCGGCCGGCGCAATGCCGGACGATGGCGAAACAGCGCCCGTGAACCCCTTTGCCGCGCCCCGCCAGACTTTCGTGCGGATCGAGGACGAGCCGGAAGCGGGCGACCCCGGCGACGCCCAACCCGCCGTGGTTTTCCCCGCCGAAACGCCAGTGGCAGCCGGCAATGGCGAGGGAGCCGCTGCCAGCCTGTCTGCCGCCGATCAGGAAGCGCAGGACCGCGCGCTGCGCGAGGCACTGCTCAATCTCCAGCGGATGAGCGGCGCGGCCTGAAGCCAGGCGCGTTCGCACCGCGCCGGTTTCCCTTCCCCAAGGCCTTGCCACCCGATACCGTCAATGGTCCAAGGGATGCACCGGCCCTATCCGTAAACGCGGGCCCGCATGGAACGCGGGCCGAAATTGCCCTGCCTGCAATCTTGCCAAAACACATTAGTGTCGCCATGGGGAAATCTCGCGACATTTATGACAAGCACCCATGCCGGGTGAGTCGCGCATCGCTGCCTGCTCAACAGCGGCAACGGGGCGCTGCAAACCTTGGCCTGAGACAGGGACCACCAAGTTGAACGAGCTGCCAGCCCCTCAGGGCCTCTACGATCCGCGCAACGAACATGACGCCTGTGGCGTGGGCCTGATTGCCCACATCAAAGGCGAAAAATCGCACGCCATCGTGACCCAGGCGCTGGAGATCCTGAAAAACCTCGATCACCGCGGGGCCGTGGGCGCCGATCCGCTGCTGGGCGATGGTGCGGGCATCCTGATCCAGCTGCCCGATCTGCTGCTGCGTAAATGGGCACAAGGCGAAGGCCTGAAACTGCCCCAGCCGGGCGATTATGCGGTTGCCATGTGCTTTCTGCCGCAGGACGAGGCGGCGCGCGATTTCGTGGTCGCTACCTTTGAAAAGTTCATCGCCAAGGAAGGCCAGCGCCTGATCGGCTGGCGCGATGTGCCGGTGAACACCGATGGCCTCGGCAAGACGGTGCTCGAATCGATGCCCGTCATCCGCCAGTGCTTCGTGGCCCGCGGCGAAAATTGCGCCGATCAGGATGCGTTCGAACGCAAGCTGGTGGTGATCCGCAAGCAGACGCAGAACCCGCTGGCCGCGCTGGCGGAAAAGCACAATCTGCCGGGCCTGACGCAGCTGTATATGCCCAGCTTTTCCAGCCGCACCATGGTCTACAAGGGCCTGCTGCTGGCCACGCAGGTGGGCAGCTTCTACGAAGATTTGCAGAACCCGGATTGCCAGTCGGCGCTGGGGCTGGTGCACCAGCGCTTTTCCACGAACACCTTCCCCAGCTGGCGGCTGGCGCATCCGTTCCGTTTCATCGCCCATAATGGCGAGATCAACACGGTGCGCGGCAACACCAACTGGATGAATGCGCGCCGCCGCACGATGGAAAGCGAACTGCTGGGCGCGGATATGGACAAGCTGTGGCCGATCGTGCCGCATGGCCAGTCCGACACGGCCAGCCTCGACAACGCGCTCGAACTGCTGGTGGCGGGCGGCTATCCGCTGGCCCACGCGATGATGATCCTGATGCCCGAAGCCTGGGCCGGGAACCCGCAGATGGAGCCCAAGCGCCGCGCCTTCTACGAATACCATGCCGCGCTGATGGAGCCGTGGGACGGCCCGGCCGCCGTGGCTTTCACCGATGGTCGCCAGATCGGCGCCACGCTGGACCGCAACGGCCTCCGGCCCGCACGTTTCTGCGTGACCAAGGATGATCTGGTCTGCCTCGCTTCGGAAAGCGGCGTGCTGCCCTTTGCCGAGGAAGACATCGTGCGCAAGTGGCGCCTCCAGCCCGGCAAGATGCTGCTGATCGACATGGAAGAAGGCCGCATCATCGAGGATGAGGAACTGAAGGCCAGCCTCGCCAATGCCCAGCCTTACGAGGAATGGCTGCACAAGGCCCAGTACAAGCTGAAGGATCTGGAGGCGATCGAAACCTCCAGCGAAGCCGTGCGCCTGTCGGACGAGACGCTGCTCGACCGGCAGCAGGCCTTTGGCTACACGCAGGAAGACATCGCCAAGTTCCTCGAACCGATGGCGGTGAACGCGGATGATCCCATCGGTTCGATGGGCACCGACACGCCAATCGCCGTGCTCTCAAACAGGAGCCGCCTGCTCTACGATTATTTCAAGCAGAACTTTGCGCAGGTCACCAACCCGCCGATCGACCCGATCCGCGAGGAACTGGTGATGAGCCTGCTGTCGATGATCGGCCCGCGCCCCAATCTGCTGGGCATGGATGCCGGCACGCACAAGCGGCTGGAGGTCGAGCAGCCGATCCTGACCAACAAGGACATGGAGAAGATCCGCTCGGTCGAAGCCAGCCTCGACGGCGCGTTCCGCACCGCCACCATCGACATGACATGGGACGCGGAAACCGGTGCCGAAGGGCTTGAGGCCGCGATCAAGGAAATGTGCTGGGCCGCGACCGAAGCGGTTTTGCAGGATCACAACATCCTGATCCTGTCCGACCGCGCCGCCAGCCCCTCACGCATTCCCATGCCCGCTTTGCTGGCGACGGCTGCCGTGCATCACCATCTGGTGCGGCAGGGCCTGCGTATGCAGACCGGCCTTGTCGTGGAAACCGGCGAAGCGCGCGAAGTGCATCACTTCTGCGTGCTGGCGGGTTATGGCGCGGAAGCGATCAACCCCTATCTCGCCTTCGAAACGCTGGAAGCGATCCGCGCGGACAAGCACGCCGATCTGGCGCCCGAACAGGTGCAGAAGAATTACATCAAGGCGATCGGCAAGGGCATTCTGAAGGTCATGTCCAAGATGGGCATCTCGACCTACCAATCCTATTGCGGCGCGCAGATCTTTGACGCGGTGGGCCTGTCGTCCGCCTTTATCGATCAGTATTTCACCGGCACCGCCACCACGATCGAAGGTATTGGCCTGCCGCAGGTGGCGGAAGAAACCGTGCGCCGCCATCAGGCCGCGTGGGGCAACAACCCGATCTACCGCAATATGCTCGATGTGGGCGGGATCTACCAATATCGCCTGCGCGGCGAGGATCATGCCTGGACGCCCACCAATATCGCGCACCTGCAACACGCGGTGCGCGGCAACAAATGGGCCGATTACGAGGCGTTTGCGCGCAGCATCAACGAACAGTCCGAACGGCTGCTGACGATCCGCGGCCTGATGGAGCTGAAGAAAGCGGACAAGCCGCTGGACATCAGCGAAGTGGAGCCGGCAAGCGAGATCGTGAAGCGTTTTGCCACCGGCGCGATGAGCTATGGCTCGATCAGCTGGGAAGCGCACACCACGCTGGCCGTGGCGATGAACCGCATCGGCGGCAAATCGAACACCGGCGAAGGCGGCGAGGATCCGGCGCGCTTCACGCCGCTGGAAAACGGCGATTCGATGCGTTCGGCGATCAAGCAGGTCGCCTCGGGCCGTTTCGGCGTGACCACCGAATATCTCGTCAATTCGGACGATATCCAGATCAAGATGGCGCAGGGCGCAAAGCCCGGCGAAGGCGGCCAGTTGCCGGGGCACAAGGTCGACAAGACGATCGGCGCCACCCGCCACTCGACGCCGGGCGTGGGCCTGATTTCGCCCCCGCCGCACCACGACATCTACTCGATCGAGGATCTTGCCCAGCTGATTCACGACCTCAAGAACGTCCAGCCCACCGCACGCATTTCGGTGAAGCTGGTGTCCGAAGTGGGCGTGGGCACAGTGGCTGCGGGCGTTTCCAAGGCGCGCGCGGACCATGTGACGATTTCGGGCTATGAAGGCGGCACCGGCGCATCGCCGCTGACCTCGCTCACCCATGCCGGTTCCCCGTGGGAGATCGGCCTTGCCGAAACGCAGCAGACCCTCCTGCTCAACGATCTGCGCAGCCGTATTGCGGTGCAGGTCGATGGCGGCCTGCGCACGGGCCGCGATGTCGCCATTGGCGCGCTGCTGGGCGCGGACGAGTTCGGCTTTGCCACCGCCCCGCTGATTGCGGCAGGCTGCATCATGATGCGCAAGTGCCACCTCAACACCTGCCCGGTGGGCGTGGCAACGCAGGACCCGGTGCTGCGGGCGCGTTTCGTCGGCCAGCCGGAACACGTGATCAACTACTTCTTCTTCGTGGCCGAAGAACTGCGGCAGATCATGGCCGAAATGGGCTTCCGCACGCTGGATGAAATGGTGGGCCGCGTGGACCGCATCGACATGAAGCGGGTGGAACGCCACTGGAAGGCGCAGGGCATTGATCTGTCGCGCCTGCTGCGCCGCATCGAAGTGCCCGCGGGCAAGGAACTGCGGCACACCGAAGGGCAGGATCACGGCCTCGAGAACGCGCTCGATAACGAGCTCATTCAGGCCGCACGTCCGGCGCTGGAACATGGCGAGACGCTGGTGCTCGATTTCCCGATCCGCAACGTCAACCGCACGGTGGGCACCATGCTGTCGGGCGAGATTGCGCGCCGCTTCGGCCATGCGGGTCTCAAGCCCGATCAGCTGCGCATCAACTTCACCGGGGTCGCCGGGCAGAGCTTCGGCGCATGGGCCGCGCACGGCCTGACGCTCGATCTGGTGGGCGATGCCAATGACTATGTCGGCAAGGGCCTGTCGGGCGGGCGCATCATCGTGCGCCAGCCCGCGGGCGTTGACCGCGATCCCACCGCCAACATCATCGTGGGCAACACGGTGCTGTATGGCGCGATTGCGGGCGAGGCCTATTTCAACGGCGTTGCCGGTGAACGCTTTGCCGTGCGCAATTCGGGCGCCATTGCGGTGGTCGAAGGCACGGGCGACCATGGCTGCGAATACATGACCGGCGGCGTGGTCTGCGTGCTTGGCCCCACGGGCCGCAACTTTGCCGCCGGGATGAGCGGCGGCATCGCCTATGTCTATGATCCGGATGGGACTTTCGCCAACCGCTGCAACATGGCGCAGGTGGAATTGCTGCCGATCGACGCCGCGCCTTCTGTGATGGAGGGCACCGGCCGGCCGCAGCAGCGCGCGGTGAGCGTCACCGATTTCGGGATGGGCGATCCGCTTTATCACGATGCCGAACGGCTGCGCATTCTGGTGGAACGGCACAAGCTGCACACCGGCTCGGCCCGCGCGGCGGAATTGCTGGAGAACTGGGACGAGGCGCTGGCAAAGTTCGTCAAGGTCATGCCGACCGATTACGCGCGCGCGCTGAAGCAACTTGAGGCCGAGCGCGAGGCCGTCGCCTCTGTGGCGGCGGAATAAAGGTTACGATACGATGGGTAAGGAAACCGGTTTTCTCGAAATCGACCGCCAGGATCGCACCTATGCCGATCCCAAGGAACGGCTGCAGCATTACAAGGAATTCGTGATCCCGCATCCCGAACCTGCGCTGCGCGCGCAGGCGTCGCGCTGCATGAATTGCGGCATTCCCTATTGCCACAATGGCTGCCCGGTGAACAACATCATCCCCGACTGGAACCATCTGGTCTATGAAGGGGACTGGAAGAACGCGCTGGAAGTGCTGCATTCCACCAACAATTTCCCCGAATTCACCGGCCGCATCTGCCCCGCCCCGTGCGAGGCGAGCTGCACGCTCAACCTCACCGACCAGCCGGTGACGATCAAGAGCATCGAATGTGCGATTGTCGATCGCGGGTGGAAGGAAGGCTGGATCGAGCCGCAGGTTCCCGCCAAGAAGACGGGCAAGAGCGTGGCGGTGGTCGGTTCCGGCCCGGCGGGCATGGCCTGTGCGCAGCAATTGGCCCGCGCGGGCCATTCGGTGACGCTGTTTGAAAAGGCCGACCGGATCGGCGGCCTGCTGCGCTACGGCATTCCCGACTTCAAGATGGAAAAGCACCTCATCAATCGCCGCGCGGTGCAGATGGAGGCCGAAGGCGTCACCATCCGCACCTCCACCGAAGTGGGCGTGGATGTCTCGATGAAGTCGCTGAAGGAAAACTTCAACGCCGTGGTAATGGCAGGCGGCGCGGAAGATGCGCGTATGCTCAACATCCCCGGTGCAGAGCTTCCCGGCGTGCGTCTGGCGATGGAATTCCTGACCCAGCAGAACAAGCGCGTGGCGGGCGACAGCGAGGAACGCGCCGCGCCGCGCGGAACGCTTGTGGCCACGGGCAAGGACGTGATCGTGATCGGCGGCGGCGATACCGGCTCCGACTGCGTGGGCACCTCCAACCGGCAGGGCGCAAAGTCGGTCACCCAGATCGAAATCATGCCGCAGCCTCCGGAAAAGGAGAACAAGCTGCTGACCTGGCCCGACTGGCCGATGAAGCTGCGCACCTCCACCAGCCACGAAGAAGGCGTGAACCGCGACTGGGCCGTGCTCACCAAGGAAGTGGTGAGCGAGGACGGCGTGGTGACCGGCCTGAAATGCGTGCGTGCCGACTGGAGCGAGGGCAAATTGCAGGAAGTGCCGGGCAGCGAATTCGTGCTGAAGGCCGATCTGATCCTGCTCGCCATGGGCTTTGTCGGCCCGCGCAAGGCCGGCATGGTTGAACAAAGCGGCGTGGCGCTGGATGCGCGCGGCAATGTGATGGCCGATACCGACAGCTACCGCACCACCGATCCGCAGATCTGGGCCTGCGGCGATATGCGCCGCGGGCAATCGCTGGTCGTCTGGGCGATCCGCGAAGGCCGCCAATGCGCGCGCAGCGTGGACGAGGCGCTGATGGGCGTTTCCGAATTGCCGCGCTGACGCTGGGGCAAGGCTGAACATTTGCGGGGCGCGAAGGCTACGGGCTTTCGCGCCCCGCTTGTTTCCTCACCCGGCCTTTGGCACTCTTGCGCAAACACAAGAGGAGAGGCCGCGCATGATCCCCGAAAGCTACCACGCCGATACCGATGCCCTGCCCTGGGCGGAAAGCTGGGCGGATGACCCGGCGATCCGGCTGAAACTGCTGATGGCCGATGTCGAAGGCGGGCGCTTTGCCGTGCGGATGGGCTTTGCGCCGGGGACGCAGGTTTTCCCGCACAAGCATACGGGCGAAGTCCACGCCTACACGCTGGCGGGCAAGTGGTCCTACCTCGAATATCCGGACAGCCCGGCCAATGTGGCAGGCTCCTACCTGTTCGAGCCGCCGGGCAGCACCCACACGCTGAAAGTGGCCGATGATGCGGACGGGGAAACCGATATTGTGTTCGTGATCTATGGCGCGCTGCTGCATCTGGATGAAGGCGGCAACCCGGTGGCGATCACCGATGCCGCCAGCGTGATCGAGGAATATGGCCGCCGCCTGCGCGATGCGGGCGTGGATGCACCCAAGGTGCCGGTTGGCGGGTCGATGGGATACCGTGCGGTCTAGGCGCTAATCCAGGTCGTAGCCCAGCTGTTCCAGCAGCGGGCCGGCCTTGGCAACAAAGCGGCGGTTCTGTTCGGGTGTGAAAACATTGCGCCAGCCGCGCGGGGCGGGCTTCTCTCCCGCCGGCTGAACCTCATCCGCCTCATCGGCTGAGTTTACACCGCCTGAAAACTGCGTCTTGCGGGCACTGCGGAAGGTGCGGAAGGTCTGGTGCACCTTGTCGAGCGAACTGTCCGCCACCGCGGCTTCCACCTGCTCGGCGCTCAGTTCCAGGCCGCAAAAGGCAAAAATCTGCGCCGCCGTGCCCACGGGATCGGCGCGCATATCCTCGAACCGGATCAGCAGCAGATTGGGATGGCCACGATGCGCCACCCACGACCCGGCATTATGCGCCCACGAACCATAACGCACCCGGCCAGCCAGCGTCTTTGTCAGAAAATCGTCGAAGCTGCCCTGATAGCGGTGAATGTGCCGGAAGTAATCGTAATAGGAAATGGTCGAATCGCGCCCGTCGCGCACGATGTAGACAACCTTCCCCTTCAGGAAATACTCCGAATACGGCAGATGCGACTTGAAGAAGCGCAGACCGCCCGGCAGCGGCTTCATCCAGGCCAGCCGCTTGCGGAATTCCAGCGCGTCAATCGTGGGGCTGGCATTCTCCAGCGCGGCAAAGCCCGAGACCTCGCCGCGCATGGTGGCGTGGTAGACGATATGGCGAAGCCAGGTATTGCCCGATCGCGGCCACGAAAACAGGAAGCGGTCCTGCGGCTGGACGTCCATCCATGGGACGCCGGCGACCCGGTGGATCAAATCGCGTTTGACCTTGCGCACCATGCGCACGGCCACTTTCACCTTGTTCCCCATCACCTGCCGCTTGCCTTTCGCAAAAGGATGGCAAGGGCTTAGGTCAGCCACTCCTATTGTGCAAGTGCAGCATAAGCAGCCCTATTTGGCGGATGCCTGCTCCTCCGCCGCGCGGCGTGATGCAGCGAACATTTGCGTGAAATGGTCGTCCGGGGCAACAACCCCCGCCTCGCGGATGGTGGTGCGGCGCATATCGCGGCGCCACGCCGTATCGTCGAAATCGCCGGCGCGGTGCATGGTGCACAGATTGTCCCAGATGCTCATGTCGCCGGCGCAGTATTCCACCGCGATCACATATTTGTCCTGCGTGGCGTGTGCGTTCAGCTCGTCGATCAGCGCACGGCCTTCTTCGCGGCTCAGCCCCACAATGTCCCGCGCATGTGCACCCAGATAGAGACCGCGCCGCCCGCTGGCCTTGTGCTCCATCACCACCGGCTGCACCGCGTGCGGCATGGCGTCCAGTTCCTCCTCCGTGGTGGGATATCCGGCTTTCATGCGCGAATAGAAGTAGCAATGCCGCGCCCGGAGCCCCTCCAGCCGTTCCTTCATGCTCTGCGGCAGATCTTCGTATGCGCTGCGTGTATCAGCAAACAGCGTGGGCGCGGATATGCCCGGAGGCGGCGCTTCATGGCACAGCAACAGCGCCTGTGCGCTGCGCACTTTCATGTAGCTGCTGTCAATATGCCAGAGGCGGTTGCCAGCATTGATCAGGCGGCGCAATTCGTTGTCTATGATCCGCCCATCGGCATCGATGTTGCTGGCGTCGAACAGCTCGGGATGGGCAAAGCGCGGCGGCTTGCCCTTGTGCACCGGGGCAAGTTCGACATGGCCGAAGATCCGGCTGAAGGCGACATGGCCGGCATCATCCAGCCTCGTATCGCGCCACACGGTGACGCCCCATTCATCCTGCGCGGCACGGATGGCGGCTTGGGTTTCGGCATCCAGCGGGCGCGTGATGTCCACACCCGAAATCTCGGCACCGAAGCGGGGTGACAGCGGGCTGATGGCAAGCGGCATGGCAATTCCTCTCCGTAGGCTGCTATATCCTTAGCTTCCTAACTAATCCAGCCGCCAATCGATCGCGCCGCGCCCGGCGCTATCCAGAAAGGCATTGGCGCGGCTGAACGGG
The DNA here is from genome assembly GCF_037154115.1 of Alteraurantiacibacter palmitatis. Taxonomy (NCBI): domain Bacteria; kingdom Pseudomonadati; phylum Pseudomonadota; class Alphaproteobacteria; order Sphingomonadales; family Erythrobacteraceae; genus Alteraurantiacibacter; species Alteraurantiacibacter palmitatis. The sequence continues at coordinate 65,129 of NZ_JBANRO010000004.1, forward strand.
CGCGACCCGAAAAAGCCGCGATGGGCCGATAGCGGGCTGGGATGCGCCGACTGGATCAGCAGATGCCGCCCGGATTGCAGCGCCGGGATGCGGCTCGCCTTCTTCTGCGCGTGGGAGCCCCACAGGATGAACACGCTCGGCACCGCCCGTTCGGCGACGGCCCTCACCAGTGCATCGGTGATGGCTTCCCACCCGCGCCCGGAATGCGAGGCGGGCTGGCCGTCCTCCACCGTGAGGCAGGCATTGAGCAGCAATACCCCTTCCCGCGCCCAGCTTTCCAGATTGCCATGTGCGGGCGGCTCCACCCCCAGATCGGCGCGCAATTCCTTGAAGATGTTCTGCAAGGAGGGCGGCGGGCGCACACCGTGCGGCACCGAAAAGGACAGGCCGTGCGCCTGTCCCGGCCCGTGATAGGGGTCCTGCCCCAGGATCACCGCCTTGACCGAATCGAGCGGTGTCAGTTCCAGCGCGCGCAGCCGCGCCCCGCGCGGTGGATAGATCGCCTTGCCCGCCGCCTCCTGTTCGCGCAGCCAGCCGCCCAATTGCCGCGCCGCCGGCGTTGCCAGCACAGGCCCGAGCGCCGCGCGCCAACTCTCCGGGATTGCCTGATCCATTCTGCGCTCCATCGCGCCCTTTCCCTCTGCACCCAATCCGCCTAAGGCAATCAGGCTATGGCTGTCTATTTCCACGAAGAAGATCTGCCCGCCGATGTGCTGGCGCCCGGCCCGGTTGCGGTCGACACCGAAACCATGGGGCTGGTCACCCACCGGGACAGGCTCTGCCTGCTCCAGATCAGCGACGGCGGCGGAGACGAACATCTGGTGCGTTTTGCCAGAGGCAGCGCGTTTGATGCCCCCAACCTCAAGGCCGTGCTGGCCGATCCGTCGCGGCTGAAGCTCTACCATTACGCCCGCTTCGATCTGGCGGCGATCCGGCATTATCTGGGCGTGGTGGCCGCGCCCGTATTCTGCACCAAGATCGCCAGCAAGCTGACGCGCACCTATACCGACCGGCACGGCCTGAAAAATCTGGTCAGCGAATTGCTGGGCGAGGATATTTCCAAGCAGCAGCAATCGAGCGACTGGGGCGCGCCTGTGCTGAACGAGGCGCAGCGCGAATATGCTGCGTCCGATGTCCGCTATCTGCACCGCCTGCGCGATGTGCTGATCGACCGGCTGGAGCGTGAAGGGCGGCTGGAGATGGCGCAGGCCTGTTTCGATTTCCTGCCTACGCGCGCCGCGCTGGATATGGCCGGATGGATCGACAAGGATATCTTCAGCCACGAGTAAGGCTGGCTTTGCCACGGGCGGGACTGCATGACCATTCAGGCTGACAGGATGAGGGGCCGCCGCCAGGCCTTTGCCGCCCCCGGTTCGCGGCTTGACCGGATCGTGCGGTTTCTGGCGGTGGCCCTGCCCGCTGGCGTGGGCGTGGTGGCGGCGATGATGCTGATCACACCGCTTGGCCCGCGCGGCGAAGTGTCCTTCCTGCTCGATCGCAACAAGGTGGCCATCGCGGATGACCGGCTGCGCATGGACAATGCGCTGTATCGCGGGGTGGATGGACAGGGCCGCCCCTTCTCGATCGAAGCGGGCGATGCCGTGCAGACCAGCAACACCGTGCCGCTGGTGGAAATGCACCGCCTGGTGGCGCGCATCGTCCTCCCCGAAGGTCCGGCCGTGCTGAGCGCGGCGGCAGGCACCTACAATATCGAGACCGAACGCGTGACCATTCCCGGCACGGTGCAGTTCACCGCCAGCGATGGCTATGCCATTACCGCCAGCAATGTGTCGGTCTTTCTGCCCGAACGCCGCCTGCTTGGCGAAGGCGGAGTAGAGGGTGTTCTGCCGGCGGGCACGTTCTCGGCGGACCGGATCGAGGCCGACCTGCCCGCGCGCAATGTCGCGCTGATCGGCAATGCAAGGCTGCGCATGGTGCCGGGGCAGATGCGTCTCCCCAGCGGCTTTTCGGTTGGCCTGAACGGCGGGCGGCCGGACAGCAAGGGTGGGCCGCGGCAATGATACGCTTGCACCATGTCTCTGATCGGCTATCGCTCGACGGCATGAACAACACGCGCCGCCTCTCGCTTGCCGCCCTCGCCCGCCGCGGATTGCTGGGCGGACTTGTCGCCGGCGCGGCGGGCGCGCTGGGCTTCGGCTCGCTGGCCGGCGCGCAGTCCATCGCCGGGTTCAATTCCAACCAGCCCGTCAGCTATGCCGCCGACCGTATCGAATTGCAGGACCGGCAAAAGCGCGTGGTCTTGTCGGGCGATGTCGTGATCCAGCAGGGTGACCTGCGGCTTACCGCGCAGCGCACAACCGTCGCCTATACCGATCAGGGCAGTTTGCAGATCCAGCGCATCGATGCGACTGGCGGCGTGGTGGTCACGCGCGGGGCCGAACGCGCGAGCGGCGCATCGGGCGTTTACGATTTTAACCGCCGTGTCATCGTGCTGGCGGGCGGCGTGGCGTTGCGCCGCGGCACCGACACGCTGAACGGCGGACGTCTGGTGATCGACCTCAACACCGGCCTCGCCAGCGTGGACGGCAGCGCGGCCGGATCGGGAACAGCGGGCGGAAGCGGCCGTGTTTCGGGCACCTTCAGCGTTCCGCAACAGAATTGACCGCCGGGCCGCACAAGCGGCCTAACCGCGCTGGCAATTCAGTTCCGCAAGACGCGCGGCCCCTTCGTAATCGCGCGCACGCCGCAAAGCGCTGACCGCGCTATCCCGCAGGGGACAGGCAAGGCCGCCCTCCTCATTTGCGGCAAGGCGCAGCATTTCCTCGTAACCGCCGGACGGAAACAGGCGCGGCCGGGCAAGCACGCCGGCCTGCCAATAGCCGGGCTGCGCGAGCTGCCGCGCCAGCGCGGCCCGGCCCTGGGGCGTGGCCGCCAGTTCGGCCAGGATTGGCTCGGTCACATCGGCCCCGGCGGCGCCCGTTGCGAGCAGCGCGGCAAGGCGCTGCGCCGCCGCGTCGGGATTGCCCGCCAGCAGCGCGGCACGTGCCATCGCGGCCTGGGAATAGGGTTCCCGCCAGCCGCGCCGCCCGGCTTCCTCCAGCGCGGCAAGGCCCGCATCGCTCATTCCGGCGCGCAATTCAGCCTGCGACAGCAGCGTCAGATGTTCCGCGGGGAGCGGGCGCGCGCGCACCAGTTGGCGCGACAGGCGCAAGGCCTCCTCGGACTGCCCATGGACCATTGCATCTTGCGCCAGATGCACCAGCGAAAAACTGCGAAAGGGTGTCGGCACCAGCGGGGCCAGTTGAGGGGCGTAGCGCGAAGCGCGGTCAATCTGCGCAGCCCCGATCACCAGGCCCATAACCGCCAGCGCGCCGATCCAGGCGATGCGGCCCATCATTCGGCCTTCTCCCGCAAGCGTGTTGCCAGCAACACCACCAGCAAGCCCGCCATGCACAGCAGCGTCTGGTTGCGCAGCGGGTAATCGATCAGCGCTTGCGCAGCGATGGCTATCCCGGCCATGCCCGCGCCGACACCCGGCCACCACGGCCCGCGCCGCAAATGCTGCCAGCTGGAAAAGAGGACGAAGAGAAGCCAGCCCGCTGCCAGCACCAAGCCGGCAATTCCCGATTCGAGCGTTACCTCCAGCCAGTCACTGTGCGCCCGGCCCGCCTTGCGCGGGGACACATATTCCAGCGATTCGTGCAGCTGGAACACCTCGTCAAATGTCGCCGCACCGCTGCCTGCGGGCCAGTATTGTCCGGCTGCATAGAGCGTGTCTTCCCACATTTCCGGCCGGTCAGTCCGCCGGTCCTCGAACCGGACGATGGCATCGGCTACGCGCCCGCCCTGCGCGGCGGAATAGGCAATCGCGCCCAATGTCAGCGCCCCGCCAAGCGCCAGGAACAGGCCGACGGCGGCAACCTTGCGGTCGGCGCGCGGCCCGCGGCGCAAGGCAAAGGCGATCAGGCGCAAGAGCAGCAGCGCCAGCGGCAGGGCGGTCAGAACCATGCTCGATCGTGACTGGGTGAGGATCGCGCCGATCAGCAGCAATACGGCGAGGATTCCGCCTGCCAGCAGAACACGGGGCCGCGCGGGATCGGCCAGCGTAAGGGCAAGGCAGGCCCCGATCACGAAGAACAGGCCGGTGGAATTGCGGTTTGCAAAAGTTGCGTAGAGAATATTCGGCCCCGGATCGACTGGATAGAGCAGGCCGTAGGTGTTCGCGCCCTGCAATTGCACCGCGCCCAGCACCAAGGCAGCAGCACCGCAGGCAACCGCCGTCCAGGCCAGCGCCCGCTTGTCGGCATCGGACAGGGTGGAGCCAAGCGCAATCAATGTGGCGGGGACGATCAGGCTGGCAAAGGCCGTCAGGGTGCGGCTCCGGTCGAGGCTGAGGGCAGCCCACTGGCCGTCACCCAGGCCCGCGAGCATATGCGAGGCAAGCACCGCCTCGCGCCCCGGCAGCGCCTGCCAGATGGCGGGCGGCAGAGGAACAAGCTGCACCAGCGGCAATGCCAGGGTCAGCAGAACCAGCAGCCGCAGGAAGAACGGCGCATGGACTGCGAAACGGCCCACCGCGGGGCCGTTGGCTGCCAGCAGCAGCAGCGCGAACAGCTGAACTGCCAGATTGTTGAGACCATAGGCGACCCCGCCGCCGCCCAGCAGAAACGCCAATACGATCAGCGCTTGCAATTGCACCCGCGGGGATAAGATGCGCCCGGCCGTGCCCAGACCAGGCCGGGCTGCCGACATTATGCCGCCTGATTGAGCGAGGGTTTCCGGGTCATGCATGACGGGCTGCGATCAGGACGCGCAAAGCAGACACGAAAAGGCGGGCTGCACACGCTGTGCAGCCCGCCTTTCTCCAAAACGCATTGCGATCCGCGAATCAGGCGCCGGCGGACGCGTCGTCTTCCTGATTTTCGATGATGATGATGATTGCGGCACCGACCACGCCGAACAGAACCACCAGCAGCGCTTCGTCAATGTCGCCCACAGCCTTGCGAGCAGCGCCGATCGGCGAGGACTGGCGGGTCATTTCCGCAAGAGGAGCCAGCGAAACGCTGGCATCGGCGGCGCGCGTGTTAGCCTGGGCCGCGATCGGGGCCAGAAGCAGGCCAGCAGCAGCAGTGCTTGCGAGAATGGACTTGAACATCTTCCAGCTCCTGTAAAGTAACTCGTGATCGAATTGTTACCGCACTGCACAATGGATTGCAACGGCTAATAGGCAATTTCCCTTAGTCTGTTGCCCATATGCTGCAATGCAAGCCGCTCAATCGGGTTCCCCGGATTTGCCGAGCGCCGAATCAATGGCGCGCGATTCGGCCTGGGATTCGTCGCCATACAGCACGGCATAATCATCAATGTCGCCCCCTGTAATGATGCAATTGCCACTTTTCAGCCAGGCATGGGGCGCAAACCCTTCGCCGGGGGATTTCTTCGCGCCGATCACGATCTGGGCCGAAATACCGAATCGGCGCAGCAATTCCTGCGCCGCCATCGCCTGCACCAGACAGTCGGAACGCCACGGCACCAGACCCGCCATGCGCGGAACCGCGCGCGCCAAATGGGCGCGGACCGCGCTGTGCCTGGCCCGATCCAGCCGGGGAGCCTTGCCAGAAAGCTGCGCGGCCGCGTTCCGCGCACCCAGATCGTGCCCGACCACATGGCGCAGCTGCCACCGTGCCCGCGCAAGCTCGCAGGCAGCGGCGGCCCCGGCCACAGCGAACCAGGCCATCTTTCCCAGGGTCCAGCGCCGATCAGCGCTGGCCGGAACCGGGAGGCGTTCGAGAATCATGGCGGGCCTCGTCGCACGAAGCACGCGTCCTTGCCAAGCCAGGCGAGGAAGAGCAGGCGCAAAGGCGGTTGGTGACATTGCAGCGGCAAGAACCTAACTCCGGGCAACAGATCGGCCACGCGTGCACAATCCGGCGCGCGCCATATCCCGAAGGAGCCTTTCACATATGAGCGGGATTGCCGCGATCTTCCACGCCGACGGCCGCCCCGCCGATGCCGGTGCGATTCGCGCGATGACGCAGGCAATGGCCTATCGCGGGCCAGATGGCATCGCCCACCATGTGTCCGGCCCGGTCGCGCTTGGCCATCTGCAACTGCTGTCGACCGCGGAACAGAGCACTGGCCCGCAAATCGCCGCCAGCGATGATGGGCAAATTCAGGTGGCGATGGATGGCTACCTGACCAATCCCGACGAACTGCGCGCCGATCTGTCTGCCAAGGGCTATCCCACCCGCAACCGCAGCGATGTGGAAATCGGGCTGCGCGCCTACGAGGCATGGGGCACGGATTGCGCCGTGCATCTGGAGGGCGAGTTTGCCCTCGTGCTGTGGGATGGCCGCCAGCACGCGATCTTCTGCGCGCGCGATCATCAGGGGCTGCGCCCGCTGCTCTATCAGTGGGATGGCGCGCGGCTGCTGGTCGCCTCGGATGCGGCGGGGATACTTGCCGTGCTGGAGAGCCAGCCGCAGCCCAATATCGGCTATCTGGCGGAATATCTGACGGGGCAATTCTACACCCGCGACGAAACCGCGTGGACCGGGATATCCCGGCTGCCGCAATCCTGCAGCATGGCGGTTGCCGGTTCGGGCCCGAAAGTCTGGCAATACTGGTCTTTGCCTTTGCCGGACCGCCCGCTTTACCGGCTCGAAGCCGATTATGTGGAGCATTACCGGGCGCTTCTGGCGGACAGCGTTCGGCGCACGGCGCGCACGGATCGACCGCTGGCGATCGAGGCCAGTGGCGGGCTGGATTCAACGGCCCTTTTCTGCATGGCGGTGCATCTGGAGCGTCAGGGCGCATTTCCTGCCCCGTCGATTCGCGGCTACACGCTGGCCGGGCCTGCCGGCACCGGCGCGGACGAGGTGCAATATCCGCGCGCCGTGGCGGCCGAACTTGGCGTGACGATTGCCGAACGCCCCTATTTCATGCCGCCGCTGTCCTGGTTCGACGCCAATGCGAACACAGCGCGCGATCTGCCGCTGATGCCAAACGGCATCATGTCGCGGCTGGAGGAGGAGGCCATGGTGGCCGACGGATGCCGGGCCTGCATCAACGGGGTGGGCGGCGACCAATGGCTCGACGGCTCACCCTATTACTACGCCGAACTGGTGCGCCACGCTGCAATCGACGATCTGTGGGACGCCGCAGCCAAGGATATCGCTGCCTTTGGCTGGCGCGAAACGGCCCGCATGGCATGGCGGTTCGGCGCGGTCGCGCTGCTTCCGCAGGGGGCGCGCACGCCGGTGCGCCGCCTGCGCGAATGGCTTCGTCCGCGGCCCATGCCCGCACTGGAAGCGCTGCTGACCCCGGAAGCACAGGCCACGCTGGCGGAACGGCGCGCGCGGCATCGTAATGAAGCGCATCCCGACCATCATACGCGCCTTAGACTGTCGAAATGGAGCTACCCCTATTGGTCGACCATGTTCGATCACAATTCCCGGCAGGCCGCACAAGCGGGCCTGTCGCAGCGGCATCCCATGCTCACCCGCCCTTACATCAGCTTCATGGCAAGCGTACCCGAACATTTTCTGCTGCAGGCTGGGCAGACCAAGCAATTGCACCGCAAGGCATTGGCGGGCATTCTGCCCGACATGGTGCGCCTGCGAACGGACAAGGCGTGGACCGACTGCACATATGAAAATCTGTGTGAAGCGATAATTGATCGGCTGGAAGGGGAACCGGCAGCCGCCGCAGACATTCTTGTTGCAAAGGCGCAACGAAAACGCATCTGCGAAAGATACCGCAATGCAGCAATTGACAGCGACCTGCCCTTCACACTATGGTCGCTCTACGCAGTTACCACTATGTTAATTCCGGCATCTAGCGAGCCGCAACTAAAGTGAGACAAGAGATGAGCAACGACATTCGCACCCCCAAGGCCGCTTATGCCCGCCCCGAACTCACCGTGTTCGGCTCGGTCCGCAACCTGACCGGCGGCAGCGTCGGCGGCGCAGGCGACGGTATGTCGGCCATGCAGGTCATGGTGATGGTGTAAGGATCGTAACTGCTTTTCCAGCGGGTAATGCCTTCACGACATGACTTCCCCGCTGGAAGAACATTACGGATACCTTGCTATTGCTGGCCGCGCGGAGCTTTACCAGGCGGCCATATCCCAAACGATCACCCCCGGTGATACAATCGCCGACCTCGGATGCGGGGTCGGCGTTTTGGGTTTGCAATGCCTGCGCGCGGGCGCTTCTCACATATATGGCATTGATTACACCGACGCGATCGAGCTGGCGCGCGAAACCATGCTGCGCGCCGGTCTGGACGCCCGCTACACCGCTATTCGGGACTCGACCTTCCGGGCAGTTCTGCCGGAAAAGGTAGACGCGCTGATCTGCGACCATGTCGGCTTTTTTGGTTTCGATTACGGCATAATCGACATGGTGCGCGACGCGCGCGTGCGGATGCTCAAGCCCGGCGGCGCGGTGATTCCCCGGCGGATCGATCCGATGATCGCAGGCGTTTCCAGCGATTCGTGCCGCGCGCTGGCCCAGCAGTGGAACGAGGCGGACTTTCCGCCCGAATACCGCTGGCTGAACGCCTACGCCCGCAACACCAAACACGCGCACAATATCGAGACGGCGGATCTGTGCTCGCCTGCGCTGACGGTGGCCAATGTGGCGCTCGATGCCGATGGGCCGGATCGCTATTCCTTCAAGGGCACGCTGGAAATTGCCCGCGATTGCCGGTTTGACGGGCTGGCAGGCTGGTTCAATTGCGAGCTGGCCGAGGGCGTGTGGATGACCAATTCGCCGCTGGCCGAAGGGCACATCGCGCGCAGCAATGTGTTCCTTCCCTGCCTGCAATCCTTTGCGGTGAAGGCGGGCGATATAGTCGGCGTTTCGCTGCGCTTCACCACAGCGGGCGACATGATTGCCTGGACAGTGACCCCCCCCGGCGGCAAACCGCAAAAAATGTCCACATGGAACAGCCGCATCCTGACCCAGGCCGATCTCGCAGCCGATGCGGGCAAGCCGCCCGTGCTCGATCGCAACGGCAGGGCGCGCCTTGCCGCGCTGGCGCTGGTGGATGGCAAGCGCACGGCGGCGGAAATCGAGGCGCAGGTTATCGCGAATCATCCCGGCCTGTTCCCCACGGCTGAAGAAGCCAGCCGCTTCATCCGGGTCGAGCTGGGCCGGCTCGGCCTGTGATTGCGCCTGCTTTGGAGACGGAGGGCTGGCAGCTTGGCCCGGTTCGCCCGCAGCAGCCGGTGGGCTTGCCGCCCTATGACCGCTGGACCGATCCCGACGGGGAGACGATAGGCGAGTTCTACCGCTTCGTGTCGCACTTCTTGGTGCGTTTCCCCGACCGGGCGGATTTCGAGATCGCGGCCGGAACGCTGGATGTGCGCGCCTTCCCGGCAGAGGAGGGACTTGAAGAAGTTACCGATTCGCTGTTTCACAATGCCATCGTGCCGCTGGTCGGCAATTACCGGGGCCAGCTGCATCTGCACGGCAGCGCGGTGGTGATCGATGATGCGGCCTATGCCTTCATGGGCTTGTCGCGCCGGGGCAAGACCACGCTTGCGGGCGCCTTTGCCGCCGCAGGCCATCCCTATCTGACAGAGGATGTCGTCGTGCTGCAACACCGCGAGGGCGAGGCCTGCCATGTGCAGCCCACGCGCCCTGTGCTGCGCCTGTTTGCCGACAGCGCGCAGCATCTGCTCGGCGCGGATGTGGAAGGCGTGGATGACGAGGCGAAATCTCCTGTGCAGGCCGGTGGTCGCCTGCCCTTTGCCAGTCGCAGTTTCCCGCTGGCCGGCATCTATCTGCTGGGGCCGGGCGAAGCCGAAGATGTGCAGATCGCAGGACTGGCGGAACACACCGCGCTGGCCGAATTGATGCAAAATGCCTTCATTCTCGATGTGGAAGACAAGCCGCGCCTGCGTCGCCATTTCGCCTTGCTGGCGGGACTGGCGGCCGAAACGCCCTGCTATGCGCTGGACTTCCCCCGTGAATATGAGCAATTACCGCAAGTAATCGGCAGCATAATTGCCCACGCCCGCAACGAACGGACAAAGTGATGAACGCGACCCCTGTAAGTGCTGATGCCATTTTGAGCGCCTCTGAAGACGCTGTTGCCCGCGAAGTGGGCGGCGAACTGGTGCTTATGCATCTGGCCAGCGGCACCTATTTCGGGCTCAACCCCGTCGGCGCGCGAATCTGGCAATTGATCGAGGACGAGCCGCGCACGCTCGCCAGCCTGTGCGAGGTCATTGCCGAGGAGTTCGATGCGCCGATCGATGTGATCGAACAGGATCTGGCCGCACTGGCGGGTGATCTGGCCGCGCACAGTCTCGTCGAGGTGCAGGCGGCCTGATTTCGCGCGGCGCGGCCGCCTAGGCGCCTTTTGGGTGCCTTTCGGTAACCGCCCTGATCCGCCCTTCATGCAGGTCGACGATCCGATCGGCCAGCGCCAGGCTGGCCGGGCGGTGCGTGACGATCAGCACGGTCCGGCCTTTCAGCCCCTGCTTGCACGCTGCCACGAATGCTGCCTCGGCATCGAGGTCGAACATCGAGGTCGCTTCGTCAAACACCAGCACGGGCGGATCAGCCAGCAGCGCACGGGCCAGCGCAATGCGCTGGCGCTGCCCGCCGGACAGGCGCACGCCGTGGTCGCCAATGCGGGTTTCCAGACCCTGTGGCAGCATCTCCACCAGCGCCCGCGCCTGCGCCAGATCCACCGCTGCGGCCAGCTGCGCCTCGCTTGCATCGGGCAGGCCGTAGGCAATGTTTTCGCGCACCGTGCCGGCAAACAGCAAAGGGCGCTGCGGAACCAGTCCAATCTGGCGGCGCAGATGCTGCAGCGGAATGGCCGAAATATCCTGCCCGTCCAGCGTGATGCGCCCGCTGTCAGCCTCGTAAAAACGCAGGAGCAGGCTGATCAGCGTGGATTTTCCCGCTCCGTTGTCGCCGGTCAGCGCCACGATTTCCCCTGGTGCGACAGCAAGCGAAATGCCGTCCAGCGTCATGTCGCGGCCCGGATAGGCAAAGCGGACATCCTCGAACGCCAGCGCCCCCTGCGCCCGCCGCACCCCGGTGGGATTGTCGTCGTATCCGCGCTCCTCCGCCTCGGCCATCACGGCTTCCAGCCGGGCCAGCGTTCCGCCTGCCCATTGGGTGTAGCCATACAGATCGGCCAGCGATCCCATCGGGCGCGTCAGCAGCGCGGCATAGAGAAGCAGGCTGAACAATTCGGCCGGATCGCGCGCCTCCTCGCCCGCACCGCCCGCCAGCAGCAGCACAAGGATCGCGGCGAAACCCGCCAGCAGGGCGACGATCGGCCCCAGCATCGCCTTCAACCGCTCCTGTTCGAGCTGGATCTTCCGCGAGGCTTCCGCCAGCCGGGTGAAAGCCGCCGATTGCGCCTGCTCCTGCGCGAAGGACTTGGTCGCCATCATCATTTCGAGCTGCTGCTCGGCCAGCACGATCAGCGCGGTTTCGGCATCGCGCGCCTCGTATCCCAATTGCCGCAGACGCCGCCCCACCAGTTTCACCGCCAGATAGAACAGCGGCAGCAGCAACAGCAGCACCAGGCCGGTGGCCGGATCAAGCCGGAACATCAGCACCGCCGCGCCCGCCGCCGTCACCAGCATCGCGGGTAGGCGCGCCAGCGTGTTGGCAAGGAAATTCGACAGGCTGGCGACTTCAAAAGTGGTGAGCGACAGCAATTCGCCCGCATTGCTGTTGTCGTGAAACGGCACGGGCAGGCGCAGGATGTGGCGGTGCGCGGCAATGCGCAGATCGGCCAGAATCCGCCCCCCCGTGGCGGCAGACAGGATAGCGCCTGCAATGGTCAGCCCGGTTCCCGCCACCAAGGCTGCGGCCAGCAGCACAAGGATCATGCCCATGCCCATGCCCATGCCCATGCCCATGCCCATGCCGGCGGCAGCAGCAGTCCCACTTCCTTCCACGACCCGGCCCAGCAATTGCCCGGCCAACCACGGAATCGCCAGCGTCACCGCCGATGTCAGGAGGCTTACCGCGGCAATCGTCAAAAGCGGGCGGCGGTAGGGAGCCGCCTGCCGCAGCAGATAGGCAGGCGTCATCCGGCCTTGCCCTGCTGCACCAGCAGGTTCCACAGACCGGCGACAAGACGGTGAAGGTAGAGCAGGCCCAGCGGCCAATGCGCCCTGCCCGGATATCGGCCTTGCATGAAATTGCGCGGCGGAAAGGCGTGCGCCAGCAGCAACCGCACACGGCTTGCCATATCGCGGGAAGCGCCCAGGTCATCGCGCAGGCGCGCCGTGCCGCTGCCGAGTTCGAGATAGGACGTAACAGGGTTTGCCTGCGGTTCCGCCTCCAATCGCGTCATCACGGATTCGGGCAAGGGCGTGCCCAGCGCCTTTTGCGCATGGCGCAGCATCTTGGCGCAAATGGGGGCGAGCCCGCGCTCCACGCCGATCCGTGCGATCTGCTCCCAATCGGCAGGGGTATTGCGCAAGGCGAGCAGATGCGCGTCAAGCAGCCAGATCAGGCGGCCATCCGCGAACATCATCTGGTCATCCACCAGATAGCCATTGGTACGGTGCAGCGCCTGGTTGACCAAACCGCGCATGAACAGCAGCGCAGGCGAAGTGGTGCGCGCACCGGCTGCCAGCCGTGGCAGCGGCGTGGCGCTGGCAAAGCATTCCTCCACATCGAGCAATTGCCGCAGGAACGGAGCGGCCACCACTTCCCAGTGCAGGTCGATGCAATGCACAAAGCCTATGCCGGTATCGTAAACCCAGCTTTCCTGCCCGAAGGTCGCGTCCTGCGTGCGGACAAGACCCATATCCGCCAGAATGGCGCGGGTCGCCGGCAGACTGCTTTCGCGCACCAGTATGTCGCTGTCTCCGCGCCGCCGCATGGCCGGCTGATCATATACCAGATAAGCCAGCGCCGTGCCTTTCAGGACAAGGCATTCGACCCCTGCCGCATCCAGCCTTGCCAGCACAGCCAGAAGGCAATTGCGGTGGGAGAGTTCCCACAACGCCTGCAAGCGCGCCTCGTCCCGCAAGCTGGATAAAATCGACCGCGGCCATGCGTGCACAGCGGGCGCCATTTCGAGCAATGCCAAGGCAATGCCATGCATCCGGATGCGCGACCACACCAGCCGCGCAGTGGCATCATTGCCCAGATAAGCGGAGAGACCGTCTGCGCCGCCTGCCATCAGGCCCGCCAGACACCGGTCCACCGCTGCAGGAGACAGCGTTGCACTTTCCCCGCTTTGCCGCCTGGCTCCGGCAGCGCCAGATTTTGGTGAGGGGCTCGAAAGCGGCAATTCGCAAGCGTCCTGTTATTGCGCGGCGCAGCATCGCGCGCCCGTTGCCTTGTGGAAAATACCGGCCCTGCCGTCAATCCGCGCTGGTCTTCTGCTGCAATATGGCACCGTTATGTGGCATTGCATCCCAATGCAATGCTGCTGCATGGCCCTGACAAGGGCGTTGACGGCATTGCACTATGCTGCAATGCAGCGATGCAGCGCAGATAGGGGAAAGTGCGGATTTCATGGCTCAGTCCCACCGCAAGGGTATTATTCTGGCTGGCGGTTCCGGCACACGGCTTTATCCGCTGACGCGCGGCGTATCGAAACAGTTGATGCCGGTATTCGACAAGCCGATGATCTATTATCCGCTCAGCACGCTGATGCTGGCGGGAATCCGCGACATCCTGATCATCACCACGCCCGAAGATTCCGCGCAGTTTCAGCGCGTTCTGGGCGATGGCGCGGATTGGGGGCTGGCCATTTCCTATGCCGTGCAGCCTTCGCCCGACGGGCTGGCGCAGGCGTTCCATATCGGCGCGGATTTCGTGCGCGGGGGGCCGAGTGCACTGGTTCTGGGGGACAACATCTTTTACGGCCACGGCCTGCCCGAATTGCTGCACAACGCCAATGCGCGCAACGAGGGCGCCAGCGTGTTCGCCTACCGCGTGGGCAATCCCGAGGCCTACGGCGTCGTCGCCTTTGACGAGGATGGGCGCGCCATCTCGATCGAGGAAAAGCCCGCAAGCCCCAAATCCAATTACGCGGTGACGGGCCTCTATTTCTACGACGAGACAGTGGTCGACCGTGCGCGCGACCTGAAGCCTTCCCCGCGCGGCGAACTGGAAATTACCGATCTCAACCGCCTCTACATGGATGACGGCCAGCTCAATGTCGAAATTATGGGGCGCGGTTTTGCCTGGCTGGATACCGGCACGCACGGATCGCTGATCGATGCCGCGCAATATGTCCGCATTACCGAGGAACGGCAGGGCCTGAAGATCTGCTGCCCGGAAGAAATCGCCTGGCGGCAAGGCTTTATCGACGATGCCGGGCTGGAAAAAATCGCCCAGCCGCTGATCAAATCGGGCTATGGCGACTATCTGATGCAATTGCTCCGGCACTAGGTACGCTGCGTGATGCACATCATCCCTTGCGATATCGAAGGCCCGCTGATCATCGAACCGCGCGTGTTCGGGGATGAACGCGGTTTCTTTCTGGAAAGCTGGAACGCCGCCGGTTTTGCCGCCGCCGGGCTGGACCTGACCTTCGTGCAGGACAATCACAGCCGCAGCCAGAAGGGCGTGCTGCGCGGCCTGCATTTCCAGAACCCTGCGCCGCAGGGCAAGCTGGTGCGCGTGGTCAGCGGGGCGGTGTTCGACGTGGCGGTGGATCTGCGTCGCTCCTCGCCCACATTCGGCAAATGGGTGGGGGCGGAACTGAGCGGGCAGAACAAGCGGATGTTCTGGGTGCCCGAAGGCTTTGCCCACGGCTTCCTGACCTTGGAAGACAACACCGATTTCCTCTACAAATGCACCGCGCCCTATGCGCCGCAGAACGAACATTCGCTGGCCTGGGACGATCCGGATGTCGGGATTGCGTGGCCGCTCGCGGGGCTGGAGGTGAAGCTTTCGGCAAAGGACATGGCCGGTGTGCCACTGGGCCGTGTGGAGGCTTTCGCGTGAAAGTGCTTGTCACCGGCAGCGCGGGCCAGCTTGGCCGCGCCTTGCAGACCAGCGCCCCGCCTGCCTGCGAGGTGACCGCAGTCGACCGGGCGGAGCTCGACCTGGCCGATGCCGCGGCCGTAGGCGCCTTTGTGCACGGGCTGAAGCCCGATCTGCTGGTCAACGCCGCTGCCTATACCGCCGTGGACAAGGCCGAGAGCGAGGAAGCGCTTGCCCATGCGGTCAATGCCGATGCGGTGGCCGCCATGGCCGAAGCGCTCAGGGCAACCGGCGGCAGGCTGGTGCAGGTCAGCACCGATTTCGTGTTCGATGGCTCCAGCCCTCGCGCCTACCGGCCCGATGACGCCCGCAATCCCCTATCCGCCTATGGCCGCACCAAGGCGGCGGGCGAGGATGCGGCGGGGCCGGATGCGCTGATCGTGCGCACAGCATGGGTTCATGCGGCAGGCGGGGCCAATTTCGTTCGCACCATGCTGCGCCTGATGGCAGAGCGCGAGAGCTTGCGCGTGGTGGCCGACCAGATCGGCGCGCCCACATGGGCGGGCGGACTTGCGGCCACGATCTGGGGACTGGTGGCAAAGGATGCGCGCGGCATCTTCCACCATACCGATGCCGGCACTGCCAGCTGGTATGATTTTGCCGTGGCGATACAGGAAGAAGCGCTGGCACTGGGCCTGCTTGCGCGTGCGGTGCCTGTCATCCCCATCGCCACCGCCGATTACCCCACGCCCGCCACGCGCCCCGCCTTCTCGCTGCTCGATTGCAGCGCGACGCGCGCGGCTCTGGGCGATGGCTATACGCACTGGCGCACACACCTGCGCGCCATGTTGAAAGAGGAACTGGCACTTGGCTAATCTGCTCGTCACCGGCGGCGCGGGCTTTATCGGCGGCAATTTCGTCCATTACTGGGCGAAGGCGCATCCGGGTGACAGCATCGTGGTGCTCGACTGCCTGACCTATGCAGGCAACCGCTCCACCATCGCCGGGGTGGAACAGGCCGAGCTTGTGGTGGGCGACATCCGCGACACCGCGCTGGTGGAGAAATTGTTGGCCGAACACAGCATTTCCACGCTGGTGCACTTTGCCGCCGAAAGCCATGTGGACCGTTCGATCAGCGGACCGGATGCCTTTATCGATACCAATATATTGGGCACCAACAGCCTGCTGAAAGCCGCGCGCAAGGTTTGGCTCGACACCGGCAGCGGCACGCCCCACCGCTTCCACCATATCTCCACCGACGAAGTGTTCGGATCGCTGGGCCCGCATGACCCCGCCTTCAGCGAGACGACGGCCTATGCGCCCAACTCGCCCTATTCGGCCAGCAAGGCCGCGTCCGACCATCTGGTGCGCGCCTATCACCACACTTTCGGGCTGGAAGTGACCACCACCAATTGCTCGAACAATTACGGCCCCTATCAATATCCCGAAAAGCTGATCCCGCTGTTCCTGCTGAACGCGCTCCATGGCCGCAATCTGCCGATCTATGGTGACGGGATGAATGTGCGCGACTGGCTTCATGTCGAGGATCATTGCCGCGGCATCGAGGCGGCGTTGGCGCGGGGCAAGCCGGGCGAAACCTACAATATCGGCGGAGGCGAGGAATTGCCCAACATGGCGGTGATCGATCGCATCTGCGCCGAAGTGGACCGCGCCTTTGCGGAAATTGACGGGCTGGCGCAGCGTTTCCCCGATGCCCCGGCCGCGAAAGGCCGCCCCACGGCAGAGCTGAAAACCTTCGTCACCGACCGCGCGGGCCACGACCGGCGCTATGCCATCGACGAAACCAAGGCGCGCGCCGAGCTGGGATATGTGCCCGCGCACGATTTCGAGAGCGGGCTTGCGGGCACGCTGCGCTGGTATCTGGACAACGAGGCCTGGTGGCGGCCGCTGGTGCGGGCGTGAGGGACGCCCGGAGGCACAAGGGATGAAAATTGCCCGCAATGCGGCGCTCAATGTGGCCGGCGATCTGTCACCGATCATCACCACGCTTATCTCCGCGCCGCTTTACCTGTCCATCTTGGGGCAAGAACGTTACGGCGTGCTGGTGCTGGTGTGGACGATCACCGGATATCTCGGCTTTTTCGACCTCGGGCTGGGCCTTGCCACTCGCTACGAAATGGCCCGGCGCAGCGCGATTTCCGCGCAGCAGCAATATGACGTGCTCTGGACATCCACGCTGCTCAGCCTTGGCCTTGGGGCGCTGGGGGCGATGGTCATGTATCTGGCAGCGTGGTTTGCCTTTGGCACTCTGATAGACATGGCCCCTGACCTGCGCGCGGAAACGCTGAGCGTACTGCCGTGGATCGGCGTTATCGTTGCACTCAATATCCTCAACGGCGTGATGTTTGGCGCGCTCAGCGGACAGGAACGCTTTCTGGCTGTCAGCCTGATGAAATTGGCCAGTTCCGCCCTGTCGCAATTCGTTCCGCTGATTGCCGTGATCTTGCTGGGCGCAAGTCTGGGATGGGCGGTTCCGGCATCGGCGCTCGGCACCTTGCTGCTCACACTGATGCTGGTGCCAAACGCGGCGGCAGGATTCGTCGGCCGCTTCCGGCCACGCTTCCTGCGGCAGGATGTGAAACAGCTTTTCAGTTATGGTTTGTGGTCAAGCGGGGCATCCTTCGGGCGGCAGATGCTCTCCAATGGCGACCGCTTTTTCATCGGCTCGCTGCTGGGCGCAGGATCAGTAGCGCTTTACACCGTACCGATGAGCCTGATGCAGCGGGCAGCGACAATTCCGCGATCGGTGGTGGAAGTCATTTTCCCGCGTATCGCCAGGGCGAAGGCGGATGATCTGGCCCAAATGGCACGACGCGTGACCGCAGCAAACATGGCCTTCGGCACATTGCTGTCGGTCGGGGCGGTTCTGGCGATTCACCCGTTCATCAGCATCTGGATCAATCCGCGCTTTGCCGATGAGGTGGGGCTGGTGGCGGAGCTGGCGGCAATTACGATCCTGTCGCGCACCTCGTTCCAGATCCCAGCGATGATCCTTCATGCATCGGGCAGGCCGCGCGTGACGATGACAATCCTGATGCTCGAACTCCTGCCCTTTTTCGCCGGGATATATTTCGCCACTCTCTATTTTGGCGCGACAGGGGCCGTCTGCGCGGTGCTGGCGCGCGGCTTTATCGACGCCTTGCTGTTGAGCTGGCGGGCGGGTACCCTTGGACAGATGGCCCCGATCCTGTTGCAATCGGTCGCGATTGTCGCCGCCGCGGTCATGCTTGCGCAGGCGCTGCCGCAGATT
Organism: Alteraurantiacibacter palmitatis; assembly: GCF_037154115.1. NCBI lineage: Bacteria > Pseudomonadati > Pseudomonadota > Alphaproteobacteria > Sphingomonadales > Erythrobacteraceae > Alteraurantiacibacter > Alteraurantiacibacter palmitatis. The sequence continues at coordinate 83,291 of NZ_JBANRO010000004.1, forward strand.
TCGCCCGCTGCAATTCTTGCCAAGGGCGTATTCGGTCTGACGGCGTGCGGCTGGGCGCTCTGGGTTGCGCCGGACTTGCGCAACCTTGCCACCATCGTGCTGCAAAAGCTGCGCCGCCAGAGGAGAGCCTGACCATGACGCTTCCCCGCTATATCCGGCTCAAGCGGGCGCAGGGGCTTGCGGGCAAGGTGCAGCGGCGGATTGTGCGCGCATTGGGCATGGCGCGGCCGCACCAGCCGTTCATCCCCGCGCCCGTTCCGCGCCGCCTGTGGCTTTACTGGGATCAGGGTTTCGCGGTGGCTCCCGGCATCGTGCAGGCCTGCGCCACGCGCTGGCAGGCCATGCATCCCGGCTGGGATGTGCGCCTGCTCGACAGGTCGCAGGTGGACGGGCTTGTCGCCATGCCCCCGCTTCCCGATGGCATACTGAAGGCGCATTACGCCGATGTCCTGCGCACGCGCCTGCTGGCGACACATGGTGGCGTCTGGGCCGATCCCACGATCTGGGTGTCGCGCCCGCTGGACGAATGGCTGCCCTTTGCCGCGCAGGCGGGCTTTTTTGCTTTCACCTGGATTGCCGGCGACCGCCCCTTTATCGGTCACACCTATTCCCGCACCATCGGCAACTGGTTTCTGGCCGCCGCGCCGGGCAATGCCTTTGTCAGCGCGTGGGACAGGCAGGTGCAGGCTTACTGGCAGGGGCGTGGGAAAACCGACAATTATTACTGGCACAACGACGCCGCCGAATATGTCGCGCGGCGCGATCCGGCCGCCAGAGAGGTCTGGGACAGGATGCCCAAAATGGGCGCCATGCCGCCGCATCTGGTCTTTGCGCTGTTTGCGGGCCGGATGGAGCCGGGCCGCGAGGCCGAAATGCAGCAGGCCATCACCCAGCGCAGCATACCGCTGCACAAGCTGAGCTGGCGGCTGGACGACCGCTTTGCCGAGATCGCGGCATTCCTCACCGCGGCTGAGGAGGCGGGCACGCAAGGGAAGGCAGGCGCATGACGGTGCCCAATCTGTTCATCGTGGGCGCGCCCAAATGCGCCACCACCGCGCTGACGACCTATCTGGTTGCGCATCCCGATATTCGCAGTATGCCCAAGGAGCTGCATTTCTTCGGCTCCGACCTCGATTACCGCCTGCCCGGCGGACGCTGGGACAAGGCGCGTTACGAAGGCTGGGCGGCGAATTTGGCAAAGACGCACCGCATCGTGCTCGACGCTTCGGTCTTCTATCTTTCCTCGGAAAAGGCGGCAGCGGAAATCCACGCCTACAACCCCGATGCCAAGATCATCATCATGCTGCGCAAACCTGCCGACATGATCCGATCGCTGCATCAGCAGATGCTGAAAAGCCGCGACGAGGATATTGCCGATTTCGAGCAAGCGCTGGCGGCAGAACCGGATCGGATTGCCGGACGCCGCATTCCTGCTGGTGCGATTGGGGTGGATGGGTTGTTCTACCGCCGCGTGGGATCCTATGCCGAACAGGTGCAGCGCTATGTCGATGCCTTCGGGCCGGATCAGGTGCTGGTGATCCTGTATGACGATCTGCGCGCCGATACGCGCGGCACTTATGAACGCGCTTGCCGCTTCATCGGGGTGGAGCCTGATCCTGAGGTCAATCTGGACCCGGTGAACGAGGCGGCGGTGGTGCGCTCGCCGCTGCTGGTGGAATTCCAGCGGCGGGTGGTCTATCGTTTCAACCTCTACCGGCTGGCAAAGAGGTATTTGCCGAGCGGCCTGCGTTCCGCCTTGTGGAAGCGCTGGCAAGGCCAGCTTTATGCCAAGGGCCGGGCGGAAGCCCCCGATGCCCGCATCATGGCGCAGCTGACCGCCGAATTCGTGCCCGATGTGACCCGGCTGGAGGGGATCATCGGCCGCGACCTGAGCAGCTGGAAAGTGTGAGACGCCCGTGATCGTCAGCGACACCTACCACTTTGCCTTCATCCATATCCCCAAATGCGCGGGCACCACGGTGCGCGCGGCGCTGGAGCAGTTCGACGAGCGGCAGGACGAGATCACGCGCGGGCTCACCGCCCATCCTTCACGCCCGTTTACTTATGCGCCCGCACCCGGTGTAGCCTTTGCCGATTTCCACCATCTGACGCTGGGGCAATTGCAGCGCTGGTTTCCCGCCGAACTGGCGCGCATTGAAGCCAGCCGTTCCTTTGCGGTGATCCGCGATCCGCATGAGAGACTGATCTCCTCGCTCTCCCAGCGGCTGAAGCAGTTTCACGGGCTGGCGGTGGAGGATTTGCCGCCCGCACGCTTTGCCGGGGCGCTGGATGAGACGCTGGCGCAGCTTGGCGATCTGCTGGATGCACGCGATGATCTGCCCTTCGATTTCGTGCATTTCCAGCCGCAGGCCGATTATATCCTGCTGGACGGGACGCGCGTGGTGGAGCAGCTTTTCGGCATGAATCAGATGGCGCAGTTCCAGGCCGCGATTGCCGCGCACTTTGCGCCCCATGACATCACCATCGCGCCGTTTCACCTGATCCGCGAAAACACGTCCAAGTCGCACCGCTACAAGGCGCTGCACCGGCTGATGACCGCGAACGAAGGCGCAACACGCACCGCAAAGGCGATACTGCCCAAATCGCTGAAGAAGCGGCTTCGCGGTGCACTCTATCAGGAGCGTGGGGATGCCCTGCGCGATCTGGCGCAGTCGCCAACCGTGCGCGGCTTTGTGGCACAGCATTACGCGCGCGATCTTGAATTGTGGGCGCAAACGCAAGAGGGGGCGGGCCATGGGTGATGGCGATCGCCGCGCGCACAAGCGCAAGCTTGGCAAAGGGGACCGTGGCAAACGCCTGCTGCGGTCAATACTCGATCCGCGCGCTTGGCTCCACTTGCTCAAAATCGTCAATTATCACAATTATATGCACGTCATGCCCTTGCGGCAGATTACGCTGGGGAGCGATCCGGGGATCAGCCCGGATGCGGTGTTCAGCAATGCCGAACGCATCACCATCGGCAACCGGGTGCGGATCGGTTCGCGCTGCCATTTGTGGGCAGGCCCGTCCACGGGGCGGATCATCATCGGGGACGATGTGCTGTTCGGCCCTGAAGTGATGGTGACGGCGGCCAGCTATGATTACAATCACGGCCAGCCGGTGACCGATCAGCCCATGAACGAGGCGGATATCGTGATCGGCAATGATGTGTGGCTGGCCACACGCTGCATCATCCTGCCGGGTGCACGCATTGGCGACGGGGCGATCATTGCCGCAGGGGCGATCGTCAAGGGAGAGATACCGCCCATGACGATCGCCGCCGGATCACCCGCCCGTGTGGTGGGCGCACGCAGGATTACCGGGCCAGCCTAGACCTGGGTCAAGGCGCCTGCGGGAGCCAGTTCCGCGCGCTTCAGATGCGTGCGGTCAAACGGCACCACGGGCGGTTTAAGGTTTTCCAGCAGGGCCCCCGCCGGGCGGAAATTGCCCGCCAGGTAATTGCCGAAAAGCGTGTCCGGCCCGCCGCCCGAACTGATCCGCGCCGCGCCGTTCAATTCGATCTGCCCGGCGTGGAAATGGTTGTCCTTCACCACCATGTCGGGATCGGGCCCACCGCCGCCGAACCAGTTGAACCCTTGCAGCGCATTGCACGCGGTGAGCGCATAACCGGCAATATCCCATCCCGCGCTGTCGCTGCGCATCACCAGCTTCTGGTTCACCATGGTGTTGTGCACAAAGACGAGGTGGCTGCCCGTCCAGCCGCCCTTGCCATATTGGCTGAGCGCGGTGGCATCGTTGCTGTTCTGGCGCACGATATTGTTCACGAACATCATGTCGTAGGATTGGCCCGGCACCCCGTTCTGCGCGATCGGCCCCAAGAAGAACGCCTGCACCTCCACCCCGTCACACACATTGCCCCAAAACACGATGTTCTCCAACCGTCCGGCGGCGTGCTGGAAGAAATCGGAATGGCGGGCAAAGCGGGTGAACAGGCCCAGCGCCGTGTCCTTGGCGCTGGTGGCCTCGAAGGCGCTGGACGGGCGCCCGGCCGTGGAAATGCGCGCGCAGCGCCAGTCGGCCTTGTCGGGATCGGCGGTCAGCCTGGCGCTCCAGCCCGGATCGACCGCCGCAAGCGTGGTGTTGATCCAGTTCACCAGATCGGCGGCGCTATACCCATCCCCCAAATCGCCGGTGTAATAATTGAAACTTGAACCAGTCACGAAGCTGCGCGCATTGCCGCCCCATTCAAACCAGAAAGTCACGCCATTGGCATCCGCCCCGCCGGTGCGGCGCACCGTGGCCGTGGGCGCGCTGCCGGTATAGGTCACTTCCAGCATGGGATGATCGACATAATAAAACGCGGTGGAATGGTCAGTGATCACGCAATCGACGCAAGCCCGCACGCCCGCCGCAATGTCATAGGTGATGCTGTTCGCGGTGCAGCCGCGCGCCAGTGACAGACCGATGAAGGCCCCGGAAATATGGCTCACCTCAACCTCGGTGAACCACGGATTGGCGAGGACGCGCTGGCCATTGTCATGGATAGGCCCGCCGCGCTGCATTTCGTAGCGGCCTTCCGGGCTGGTGCTGGTCAGCTTGCAGCCATCCAGCCAGTGCATCCCGTCACCCAGCGCCATGGTGCTGCCATCCACCTGCTTCATGTAGCGCAGATCAATCGTAAGGTTCGCGCCGCGAAAGCACCACGGAAAGCTGTTGTTGCGGATGCGCGCATCGGTATCGGTGGTGTATTCAAGCCGCCCGATGCTGGCCTCGACGCCTTCGGCCACCTCCACGGTGATATAGCCCTTGTGCGTGGTGCGGCTGCCGCCCGTGTTCTCCAACAGCTCGTATTTGCCCGGCTCCAGAATGGTGATGCGCGGATTCTTGTCGATCACCGGATTGGACTTGCACCAGGCGGACGCCGCGTTGAGCGACTGAAAGCGCTGGCCGGGGATTTCTGGCAGGCTGGGGGCCACCTGCAATTCGATCAGGTGCCTGGCGGGCTGGGGTGCATAAAGAAAGGGGCCGATCACGCGGCGCTGCATTGTCGTGTCGCGCGGGATGGCCTCGAAATAGACATGGCCGAAACCGTTGCGCCCGTCATGTTGCAACCAGGCCCACCAGCCGAAATAGGTGCGCGGGATGCCATTCGCGTCGCGGAAAGTCTGGAATGTGGGGTGCAGCACGTCCGCGCTGCTGCCTTCGTAATGCAGCACGACCTTTTCCAGCCCCAGATTGTTCATCAGGGTGCCGTTGTCGTTGGCCATCGCCACCACGCCCACAAGCTGGCGGTCGGTGAACCATTGGCGCGGCGGGGTGATGAGGCGGATGGCGGGCTTGGCCGTGATCCGCTCCGGATCGGTGGGAGGTGCCGAGGCGGCAAAGCCGGTTCCTTCGATACCCGTCCACTGCGCACCCGGCGCAACCACGGTCATCAGCCCGGCACCCGTGCCCGGCGGCAGGCTTACTGCCCCGCGGCTCGCTCCGAAGCCAAAGCCGATGCGTCCCATCAGGCCATGCCCACAATATCGGTTGCCGTGGTGCCGCTTGCCCGCACGAAACGCGCCCGCACATCCAGCACCGACCCGGCGGCAAGGTTGCGGAAGATGACATCGTCCGCCGCATTCAGCGCACGCAGCACCACATCACCGGCAGAGCCGATATAGATCGCCTTGGTCGCCCGCGGCAATTCGGCTGCGTCATCCGGGGTAATGGCAAAGCATTGCGTGGCAGGGGCCATGGGCGAATCCGCGAAAGCCTGGAAGTCATCCTTGAGCATCGTCATTTTCCAATTCTTGGTTGCAAAAAGGGACTGGAGGCCTGTTCGCTGCGAAAGCCTGTAGGAAAGGAAAATCGCACTTTTTGCTATCCTTGCAATCGACGGGAGGTTAGGTGAAAAGCTAGGCAGTCAGATAGGCCGGAACATGGCAACCGCGCCCCTTGCGCACAATCAGATTGGCAGCTTGCCCGCCGCCTCGGCACCGGCCGCTTCGGCTCGGGGGGCAATGCTTCTCGCCTTTATCTTCTACCTTTTCCTGCTGCCGCGCCAGTTCAACCCGGAATTGGGTGCGTTCCTCATCACACCGGGCCGCACAGGCCTTTTGCTGGGCGCTTTCTGGGTCATTGCTGCCTATGTCCGGCGGGAAGTGCGTTTTCTTCTGCCCGATGCGTGCATTCTTGGCATGATCGTGTGGATCTTCCTTTCCCTATACCTCACGATGGGAATTGAATCGGCCATTAGCGGTTCAATCAGCCAATTGCTGGATATCGCGCTGGCCTATTTTGTTGGTCGCGCGCTTATCCGCACACCGCGAGATTTTCGGCTGTTCCTGATTCTGATCGCACCCGGAGTTGCGATTACCGGGTTCATTATCACGGCCGAATCCGTGCTCGGATCCCCGTTCATGCAGGAAGCTGCCTTTGCCCTGACCGGTATTGGTCGCCCCCCGCAGAATATCTTCCGCTTCGGATTCCTTCGCTCGCTCGGCCCGTTCCCTCACCCGATCCTTGCCGGGACCATTATGGGCAGCTTGCTGCCATTATATGCAATGTCCGGTATTCGCGGCTGGCCCAAATGGCTCGGTATCCTCGCACCGTTCAGCGGCATATTCACCTGGAGTTCGTCCAGCTTCGTCTCTCTCTTCGCCAGCATCGGGCTGATTGTCTATAACTGGCTGACCGAGATGATTTCCAATCTGAGCTGGCGGCTGTTCCTGCTGGTGCTGGGGATGGTGATGGCGATTGTGGAACTCCTGTCGCAATCGGGCCTGTTCCGTTTCGTCATGCGCTATGCGGCGTTTAACCAGGGTTCCAGCTATAACCGCGTACTCATCTGGAACTGGGGCACTGAATCGGTGATGGCCAATCCCTTGTGGGGCATCGGCTACAATGATTGGGTGCGTCCGCGCTGGATGAGCGCCTCGATCGACAATTACTGGCTCTTGCTGACAATGCAGCACGGGTTCGTCGTGCTGTTTCTCTTGCTTGGCGTGTTGCTTTATTCGCTGATCCGGCTGGGGAAAACGGCGACACGCTTGCCGCTTGTCGACCAGCGCCTGCTTATCGGTGTTGCGATTTCGATCGCCGTCTATGCGGTCGGGGCATTTTCCGTGTCCTTGTGGCTTACCGCGCAATTCTGGTTCTTCGCGCTTCTTGGGATTGGTGTAAGCCTTGGCTCGATATCCGCGCCAGCGCGGGCAGCCCCGGCTTCGTCGGGCCCGGCATTGACCAAGCCTTCACTTCGCTGATCGACGCGCGGCCGGCCAATTGGCCTGATGCCGCGGCACGCTGACTTACAACCGGGGCAATTGCCTGGTCAGCAATCCCTTTTGCGGATCGTAGCCGTGCACCCACAGATGCGGCCACCGGGCAATGACGCGGTAGGCCTCGCCCAGCTTGGCCAGCCGCGGATTGCGCCTGCCCAGCAGCTTTCCGGCAAGATAGCGTTCAACCGCCGCAATCCAGATCAGCCCCGCGCCCACCAGCCAGCCCGGAAAGCCCCAATGCTTGCGCACATATTCCATGATTCCGGTGGTCATATAGAGGAGCCGGCGCGGTGATGTGCCCTGCCCATGCGCGATCATATGTTCACCCCTGGCATCGGCCAGCCGCCACAACGGAAAGCCCATGGCGCGCAGCCGCTGGAACAGGTCCACTTCCTCGCAATAGAGAAAGAAGCGGCCGTCAAAGCCTTCCGCCTGGTCCCAGGCTGTGCGTGACAGCATTACAAAGCCGCCGGAAAGCACGTCCACCTGCTCGTCACGCGACAGGTCGGGGACGGCGCGCCCTGCAATCGACAGGCCGATCGCCGCGCTCGCCAACTGGCGCAGCGTGGGTATGGCAATCGAATTGCTGGTGTCCGGCACCCCCCGCTCATCGTGTGACACGCCGCCCCATGCACCTGCATCGGGATAACGCCGCGCGCCATCCATCAGCGCATCAACCGCGCCTTCCATCATGAAGAAATCGGGATTGAGAAGGAGGAGATAGGGCGCACGCGCATGGGGCGCCAGCAGGTTGTTCGCGCGGGCAAAGCCGATATTCCCCTGCCCTGCAATGACCCGGACATGGGGGAATGTCTGCGCCACCATGGCCCCCGTCCCGTCCTCACCATTGTCCACCAGCAGGATTTCGACCGTTGTGGACTGCGCAGCGGGAGCCACCGCTTCGATACAGCGCCGGATCGTAGCGCGCGAATTATAGGCCACGATCAGGATGGAAACCTGCGGCGCGTCTGTCGCGGCTTCTGCGCCCGGAGAGCTCATCATGACGCCCCTTGTGATGCGTGCAGAGCGGGTGCGTCAAGCACCCCGGAAAGCGCCCCGGCATAGCTCGCCCCGATGGCCGCGCGCGTGAAACGGCTGGCGCCAGCGCTGATCTGCCATTGGGCAAGCGCATTTTTGATTTCCGCCTCCTCGCGGGCGAGATGCAGCATGGCGGCGGCAATCTCTGCCGGATCATGCGGGTCGACCGCGATCGCAAAGGGTGCGCCCTCGAAATACCCGTCTATCGCGCGTCCCCGGGGATAGATCACCGGGCATCCGGCAAACAACGCCTCGACAAATACCATGCCGAAGGTTTCGCGCCGCGAAGGCAGCAGAAGCCCGGTCGCCCGGTTCATGCGCGCAGCCATCGCATCGCGCGGCAAGGGGCCTTCGAAGGCCAAACCCTGCACCGCGCCGGTGGCTGCCCGCGCGGACATCTGATCGCTTGCCGAACCGCCGCCCACAACCGCGAGCGCGAGTTCCGGCCGCTGACCACGCGCGCGGTCGAGCGCACGCGCCATGCCGGCCAGATTCTTGCGGCGATGGCTGGCAAGGTGAAAAACCGACAGCAGCGAATCCGGCACGATCCGGGGCGGCAGGACTGTGTCGAGTTCGGTCGGGCAGGGCAAGATGCACACCGGCCCCTGACGCTTGCCCAGCAGCGCTTCGACCGCTGCCAGCGACCACGGGGCAAAGGAACATACCAGCGCGGCCTCGTGAAAGATCCGGGCAAACCGCGCACGAAGATCCGGGCGCGCCGCCAGGATCTTCGTATCAGTGTCGCCCTGAATGGTGAGCGCGAAGGGAATTGCCAGCCGCTGCGATGCCCGCGCGGCAGCAATCCCTTCCACCGTCAGCTTGTGCCCCACGACCAGATCGGCGCCGCCGCTTTCCTCCACTCGCCGCGCAATGACATCGCCCAGCGCGGCAAGCAGCGCATGATGCCAAAGCCCCTTGCCCGGCGCGCGGTACGCCATCGCGATTCCATCGGGGAAGGGTTGATCCTCGATATGCAGGGCAGGCGTGCCAAAGCCACGCACGCACAGGGATGCCAGACGCGCGGCCCCCACAGATCGCCGATTGAGCGAGATGACCCGATTGGCAAAATGCGTGTCGATCAGGTGAACAAGATTGCGGATAGCCGCCGTCTTGGCCGGCACAATCGGATCGGGATAATCGGCCGAAATGTGCACCAGACGAGGCTTCAGCATGGTCACATGAACCTTCCGGGGCAGGTTCGCACCCCCATGCAAAAGACGGGGTGGGCGGGCTTCGGGTCCATGCTGATGGCCGTGCCCCGCGCCACCCGTCCTGCGCTTAATCTTCGCGGTTATACGAGTAGTAGCGGTATTGGTAATTATAGGCCTGACCGGCTTCCAGCGCGCGGAACTTCGTCAGGATGGCGCCGGCGAAGGTCGCGTTCACATCCTGCAGGCGGCGCACCGCAGCGCGTGTCTCGCGCGCATGGGCGCGATTGGCCTCGATCACCATGACCACGGCATCGACAAAGCGCGAGAGCAAGGGCGCATCGGCAATACCCAGCACGGGCGAACTGTCGACCACGATCACATCGTAACGCTGCCGTGCCTTCTGCAGGAATTCGTAAACCAGTGCGGACGAGAGTATTTCCACCGGGAAAGGCGGAATCTCGCCCACCGGCAAGACATCGAGATTGCTGTCGCCCGGCTGGAATACCGCGTTTTCAAGCGCCACACGACCGTGCAGCACATCCACCACGCCCACATCGGAGCGCGGCCGGTCGAACATTCCGGACAGAGCGGGGCGCCGCAGATCCATATCGACAAGCAGCACCTTGCGGCCAATCGCCGCGTATTTCGTCGCAATCGCAGCCGAGGAGGTTGTCTTGCCTTCGCCCGGCTGGGTACTGGTGAACTGGATAACCAGATTGTTGTTCACGCCCAGGCGGTAATCCAGCGATGCCCGGATCGATGCATAGGCTTCGCTGATCGGACTGAAGCGGTTTTCCAGCTCGGCGATGGTTTCGTCCGGCGTGTAGGGGGTCTGGCCCAGCGCAGGCAGACCGAGCTTGTTTTCCACATCCTCGACCGACCGGAGCCGGTCATCCAGCGTTTCGCGAAGCACCGCCAGGGCAACGGCCAGCGCAAGGCCCAGAACCAGCGCAATCAGCAGGTTGCGGGTCAGATTGGGCGACGAAGGGACACGCGGAACGGTTGCTTCGTCAAGCAGGCTGAAGCGCGAGCTGCGAAGGTTGGCTGCGGCAGAAAGCTGGTTGTAGCGATCAAGCAGGCTGGCAAGCTGAGTCTGGAGCGAGGCAACCTGCCGGTCGATCTGGTTGAATTCGACCCGGCGATCCTGTTCCTCCAGCGAGGCATCGGATGCGCGCACAAGCTCCTGCTGGAGCGCGGCTTCCTGCCGCCGCGCAATTTCGTATTGGCTGCGGATACTGGCCTTGATCTCGGCACTCAGCGTCGTGATCGACTGGTTGATCGTCTGGATTTCGGATAGCAGTTCGCGCACGGGCGGGTAGTCGTCGCGGTACCGTTCGCGCAGCTCGGCAAGGCGCGCATTGCGGTCATTGAGCTGCGAGCGCAGAGTCTGGATCGCACCGTTCTGCTGCACTTCGGGAAGATCGGTCGCCGGCACATTTGCCACCGCGCGCCAGCGCTCCTCCGCCGCGATGCGCGCGGCGCGTGCGGTGGTCAGCTGACGATTGACTTCGATGACATTTCCGGCCGCGAGGGTGGGCGCGGTGCCGCTCGCTGTTGCCGTTGCGCTCTCGCCCGCGGCGGCCGCTCCACCGGAAATCGGCTGGCCGATAATGCGGTTTCCGCGCGCATAGGCGATCGCCTGGCTTTCGGCATCCTGCAATTGCTGGCGGACCGTGGCGATCTGCTCTTCCAGATATTGCCGGGCAAAGGAATTGGCCTCGATGGACTGGTCTACATCATCCATCATCACCTTCTGCGCATAGGCATTGGCAAGGCGCGCCGACAGGGCCGGGTCGGTGGAAGTGAAGGAGATTTCAATGATCTGGGTGTTGTTGATCATCGCGGCCGCGACCCCGCCGCGAAGGAAATTCGCCGCCAGTTCGCGCCGCCGCTCGGGCGTTGCATCCGCCACATTGCCGACGATGTCCGGATTATCCTGCAAATTCAGTTCGTCGACCACGCGCAGAGCCATGGTGCGGCTCTGTATCCGCTCGGTCAGGGTGCGCATGAATTCCAGATAGAAGCTCCCCGAATAATACGGGGTGGCGAGGTCCTGACCCTCCACGATGACAGATGTCGATGGCTCAACCGCGAGTTTTGTCTGCGCCTGATAAAGCGGCGTGGCGAGCAGGGTGGCGACAAAACCGGCCAGCAGGGCCGCGCCCACGATGCCAATCAGGATGAGGCGCTGGCGCCAGACCATCGCGCGAATCATCGCCAGGTTGAACAGGGTTCCCTGTTGGCCTGCCGGACGGACCGCATCCGCACCCGGCATGAAGCGTTCGGCAAAGGCCGGAACGCCTGCGCCCGCAGCGCCAAGCGGTCCTTGCGGAGAATTATGCTGCATTGGGGAGCCTCAACCTACAAGCGGGTGAACAGGGCGAAGACGGGAAGGGTTCGCAGCAAATCCTGCCAGAACTGGGCCAGACCATCGGTCCCTACGACAATCCGGTCACCCGGCAGCAGGACGGGGTCCAGCATGGTGCCGGCCTGGATTGCCGAATAACTGAACTTGGCGATTTCCATGCCTTGCGGCGTTTCGCGGAACACCGCGATTTCTTCCCGCGCGGCGACACGATCAGCTCCACCGCCCAGCGCAATGCCGCCCGAAAGCCGGGTTCCAGGCAGGAAGGAGTAGACGCCCGGACGCTGCACAGCGCCTTCCACCGTGATCTGATGGGAGGCATAGGACACGATATTCACCGTGACACTGGGGTTGCGCAGATACCGCGCGCCAAGTTCGGTCGCGATCTGCTGTTCAAGTTGCGCCAGCGTCAGGCCGGCAGCGCGCACTTCGCCGATCAGCGGAAACGACACCGTACCCTCGGCCGAGATTACCGCATTGTCGAGCGAGAGCTCTTCCTCGCGAAACACGCTCATGCGGATAATGTCGTTCGCGCGCAGGACATAGGCGGCGGGACGATCGGTCGAGGTAATCTGCTGGTTGGCAGCGGTGTCCGCACTGGTGACAGCTATTCCAGGCATGGCCTTGGGGCCGCTGGCGCAGGCTGCGGCAAGAGCTGCCAGAACACAGACCATCGCCGCCTTCATCATTCGATCAAACATGGAAAGCGATACCCGCCCTTCGTACCACAGAATGCCGCCGCTCATCGAATAGGGTGCCCTTTGCAACGGCCAGGCCAATCCTACGCAATTTTGCTTGGTGATGTCCAAGCACGTTTGATGTTGCAATGCAATAGGCCCTCCTTGCCCCAAGCCGGCACGGTTCTGTATTGCTACGCATTCCCACTTAGGGCAATTCCGCCCTGAGCCCAACCCTTTACTTCGCAAGCGACCATATTGGCTGGAATTGTGCCAACGGAGCCTGTTCTTTCGTGACGATATTTGCCGCTTTCCTCTATGTCCTGATCGCCGCTTGTGCGCTTTTTGCTGCGCACAATGCCGGACGGCTGGGAATGGGCAATCCGGACCGGATGACCTGGCTGGTGGTGGCGGCGGCCTTCGGCATATTCGTGGTTCTGCGACTTGCAGGAGTTGAGGAAATCCTGCGCGACCACTTGCGTGAAATGCTGCGTTCGGGCGGCGTTTACGACGAACGGCGCGATATCCAGAGACCGCTTGCGGCCATCGCCTTCGTTGTGATCGGCGCCATGGGATGGCTGGCGCTGCGCAGTTGGCCGGGAATGCGGTCGCGGTCGCGGCTCTGCAAATGGATTGCGTGCTGGGCCACGGCGGGTTTCGTGCCGCTTTACATCTTGCGGATACTCTCGCTGCACGCAGTCGATGTGTTGTTGTACCGGGGCCCGGTGCGCCTGAACTGGGTGCTGGACGGGGCGCTGTCCTTGTTCGCGGGCGGAGCGGCGCTGGCCTATGTCGTATTCATCCGGCAGGGTGCGCGCCGGCGCCAGGCGCAGGAAGGCCGAGAGCGAGGGTATAAGCGCTGAGCAGCGGGGCGATCTGGTGGCCCCAGTTGAGTTCTGTCTCCACACGTTTCCGGCCAAAGGCACCCATCGCCGCGCGGCGGGCGGGATCCGCCAGCAATTCCTCAATCTTGTCGGCAAAATCAACCGGATCGTTCGCCCTGGCATAGAGCGAAGCATCCTGCGCGGAGAAGCGCCCCTCGGTCACATCGAATTGCACTATGGGCTTTTCGAGGCTCATATATTCCATGATCTTGTTCATGGTGGACTTGTCGTTCATCGGGTTCACCCGGTCGGGGTTGACGCCGATATCCATGGTGGAAAGCACGTCGAACAGGTCCTGATCGGGCGCGCGGCCCGTAAAGTGGATGTAATTTTCCAGCCGCTTTTGCGCCGTCAATTCCTTGAGTTTTGCCAGGCTTGGCCCGCCACCGACCAGCACGAACTGGATGTCGCGCCGGCCCTTCTCGTGCACCAGATGGGCAGCCGCGTCGATCAGCAGGTCAATCCCTTCCTGTTCGCCCATTACGCCGACATAGCCCACCAGATAATCCTTGCCGCGCTTCCAGGCGGGCACCGGTTCCACCCGTTTGAGGCGCGACAGATCAGGGCCAGAGCGCACCACAAAGACCCGTCCGGGATCCATCCCGCCCCGTTCAATGGCAATCTGGCGGTAGGACTGGTTTGTCGCCATGGACACATCGGCGCATTTGAACGTCAGCTTTTCGAACAGCACCATCAACCGCCAGAAGAAGCCGCGCTTGCCGAACTTGGCCTCGTACAGTTCCGGGTTGATGTCGTGGTGATCGAAGATGTATTTCACGCCCAGCAGCTTGAACGGCAGCGCCACCAGAAAGATCAGGTCGGGCGGGTTGCAGCCCTGGATCACGTGGATCCCGCGCGTGAAGTAGATCTTCCACGCCAGCACCGTTTCCCAGAACAGCGCCGCGCCATATTCCAGCAGGAAACCCAGCGCCCCGTCCGCCTCGATGGGAAGCGAATGGCGGTGGATGTGGACGCCCTCGATCTCCTCGTAGCTTTTCTCAAATCCCTTGCCCTTGGGGCAAATGACCGAGACCGTGGCCCCTGCCGCTTTCAGCGTGCGCGCTTCCTGCCACACGCGCCGGTCGAAAGGCAGCGGCAGGTTTTCCACCACGATCAGCACGCTCTTGCCTGCCAGCGGCTGGCCGGCGATTTCGGTCGGGAAAGCGAAGTCGGCGGCGGTGTCGCTCACGCAATGGCGCTCACATCAATCACGGGCACGCCGCCCAGATCGAGCGTATCGACCAGCCGGTTGGTCGCCACAGCCAGCGCATAGTCGCCGCTTTCGGCGGTCGCCTTGTCTACCAGCAGGCTTTCGATCGACGGGAGGAAGGCAAAGGCATAGCCCAGATTCGCGCCCACCAGATTTTCCGGCTTCAGCCCCGGATCATAAACGTGCAGCCTGTATCCGGCATCGAGCAGCTTGCGCGCCATGTCCACCGCCGGGCTTTCGCGCAGATCGTCGGTATCCGCCTTGAAGGCAAGGCCCACCAGCAGCACCTTCGCACCCGGCTCCAGCCCTTGCACGACCTGCTGGAACTGGTGATGCTTGTGCGCCTCGTTGCTCCGCAGAAGCGAATCGACCAGATGCGTGTTGGCCCCGATATCGGCGGCGATATGCTGCAGGGCGCGCACATCCTTGGGCAGGCACGATCCGCCAAACGCGCCGCCCGGCCGCGTGTAATAGGGCGAGATGTTGAGCTTGGTGTCCGCCACGAAGATCTTGTGAACCTGGGCGGCCGAAATGCCCAGATTCTGGCACACACGGCCCACTTCATTGGCAAAGGCCACCTTCACCGCGTGCCAGGTGTTGTCGACGAATTTGGTGATTTCCGCCTCGCGGATGCCGACATGGAAAACCGGCGCATCAATCCCCTCGTGCAACCTTTCCATATTGGCCGAGGGCGTCCCGTCCAGCGTGCCCAGCACGATCTTGGGCGGGTCGAAATAATCCTTGATCGCGCTCGCCTCGCGCAGGAATTCGGGATTGTAGACCAGTTCGACAACCTTGGCCGTATCGTCACCAAAGCGGGCGCGGAAGATCGGCAGGATGATCTGCTCGGTCGTGCCGGGGCGCATGGTGGAGCGATAGGCGAGCGTCAGCGGGGCCGCGCGATCCGGTTTGATCGCGCCGGCAATCGCGCGTGTCACCTGCGCAATATAGCTCATATTGTGCGCGCCATCGACGCCGCTGGGCGTGCCCACGCAGACAATGGCGATATCGCAATCGTCCAGTTCGGCGCCGATCTCGCGCACCGCCGACAATCGGCCTTCGGCGCGGGCCTTGGCAATCAGATCGGCCAGCCCCGGCTCGTGCACGGGGGAACGGCCGTCATTGATCGCGGCGACCTTGCCTTCCGACACATCGACGCCCACCACCGTATGCCCTTGCGCGGTTATGCAGCCCGCCGCCGTGCATCCGACATAGCCCAGCCCGAAAATCGCAACTTTCATGCGCTGTGTCCCTTTGCTGCGTCATGCAGGAAGACGCAGTTTTCCTTGTCCCGCCGCACCAGCATATATCCAGCCTGCTGCAACCGCTTCACGATGGGCCGCACGCGGGAAAGCGGCGCGGGTGAATCGAATTCGACGCACAGCGTGGCGGGATAGATCCTGTCATCAAGCATCCGGCTGAGAACCGGCAGCCAGCTCCCCTCGATGTCGATCTTGAGCAGGTCGATCCGGTCATGCCCCAGCCGCTGCATGATCGTGCCAATCGTCAGGCATTCGGCCTCGAAATAGTCGGATGTGTTGTGCAGGTTCTCGATAAAGAAATTGACGTGGCGCGGATCGGCGGGCGCGTGGAAACGCATCACCTCGTTCCGGTCGAGCAGGCCCCAGGGATGGAAATGCACCCGGCCATGGTTTTCCTGCTCGATATAGGCAATGGCGCGCGGCGTCGGGTCAAAGCTGTGCACTTCCAGCCGCTTCTCCTCCGCCAGCGCGAAATCGAACGTCGCATCCAGCCCCACGCCGCCGCAATAGGCGATGGAGCCAGGTGCAATATCGGCGGGCACCCACCAGGCGGCGTGCCCCTGCCCATACATCTGCAAGGCGCGTTTCGTGGGCCGGATCTGCGTTTCGAGCCAGCGGCGTGAAATCAGGCGATTCGCCCTGCGCCATGCCTGCCCCAGTTTTACGAGCATTGCTTTCCCCGTTGCCGACAGCGCCGCCTACCCATGATTTCAGGCACGGGCCTGGAACCAGCGTTTGGTGACAACCTTGATGTTGAACCGATCGACATCGTGTTGCCGATCTTCCGGAATGCGTCCCATCAGCGCAGCGCAGACCGAGAAGGTCGAATGGCGGCTGTGCACCAGCCATTGGCAGCGCGCGAGCGCCCACATATCCGCAAGCGCGGCGCGCGCCTCTGCTACCGGATCGGCAAAACTGCTGCTCGAGAAATGCAGCGCTGCGCCATCGCTCGCCAATGTCTTGGGCAGCGAGAACGTGTCGGCGTGGCGGGCGAGCACCGCGTCCTGCGCCTCCTGGCTGTCGGTCGCCAGAAACAGCGCGGCATCGGGATTGGCGCGGCGGTATTCGTCGATAGCTGCAAGGATTGCAGGCAGCGGGGCCTTGCGGTCGGTGAAGCGGATATGCACCCCGATCACCGGCTTGCCGATGGCGGCGAACAGCGCATCGACGCTGTCGCGCACCGCCGCCACAGGAGTAAAGAACCGGTCGAGATAGCGGGCGGCAATCGCGTCCTCGCTCTGGCCTGCAAAGCGCCGATCGCGCGCCAGCCGCGCAGCGAGCCGCGGCATTTTGGGCAGGTAGGACCAGAACACGGCCACATCCGCCGCCGGATCGGGCGCGGACAGATCGACACACAGCTTGCGGTAAACAAACGGGCTGCGGTGCGCCTTGGGAAAATGCGCGCGGATCAGATCCACCGGCTGGCGATCCATTTGCCCCGACCAGATGGCGGGAGCCGCCACATCGGCGCTGTCGA
Source organism: Alteraurantiacibacter palmitatis (assembly GCF_037154115.1). Lineage (NCBI taxonomy): Bacteria > Pseudomonadati > Pseudomonadota > Alphaproteobacteria > Sphingomonadales > Erythrobacteraceae > Alteraurantiacibacter > Alteraurantiacibacter palmitatis. Next base: position 100,581 of record NZ_JBANRO010000004.1, read on the forward strand.
AGAGCGAGGGATCGCCGCTTGCGCCGCCCTCGAACAGCAGGGGATAGAGGTTCTCGCCCTGCGGGACATACATACCATCGCGCCAGTCGATACAGGGGACCCGGCCATGCAGGTCGGCATAGACGCAGCCGGTGACGCCCGAGAGCATCCGGTTGCCCAGCCCGCCCTTGGCCTTGATGACGAGCGCGCGCGGCAAGGCACCGGACGGCGCAGGGTGCCATGCCTGCTGCAATGCGGGGTCAGCGGCGTTCATGCTGCACCTGCTGCCATTGGCGCGGCTGGATCGGGATTTTGGCGCCTTTTGCTCATTCGCGCCGAGTCATAGGGGCAATTACCTAGTCTGAGCAACGGCTTTGCAGCATAAAATTCGCACCGTATTTCGCGCCTTTGGTCGACACACTGGGAAAGTCGGGGCAATTTTTGCCGCAGCGCACAAAAATCGGCCCGATTCGAATTGCCAGCCTATCTAGGCAAAGCTACTGATTGGCCGCCGGAAAGACGCCGGCCCGAAAGACCAGAAAGGTTCAGGACGACCTCATGCCTTCCCCTTCGAAGAGAGCAATCATTACTGGCGTCACCGGGCAGGACGGCGCCTATCTATCCAAACTGCTGCTGGAAAAGGGATATGAGGTGCACGGCGTGAAGCGGCGTTCGTCCAGCTTCAATACTGGCCGAATCGAGGATATCTACCAGGATCCGCACGTCGATAACCGCCGGTTTCACCTGCACTATGGCGATCTGACCGATTCCACCAATCTCATCCGCATCGTGCAGGAAGTGCAGCCGACCGAAATCTACAATCTGGCGGCCCAAAGCCATGTCGCGGTAAGTTTCGAAACGCCCGAATACACTGCCAATGCCGATGCCATCGGCACGCTGCGCCTGCTGGAGGCGATCCGTATTCTGGGGCTGGAAAAGACCTGCCGCTTCTACCAGGCTTCGACCTCGGAACTTTACGGCCTCGTGCAGGAAGTGCCGCAGCGCGAAACGACGCCCTTCTATCCGCGTTCGCCCTATGCCGCGGCCAAGCTGTATGGCTACTGGATCACGGTGAATTATCGCGAGGCTTACGGGATGCACGCCAGCAATGGCATCCTGTTCAACCACGAAAGCCCGCTGCGCGGGGAAACCTTCGTCACCCGCAAGATCACCCGCGCCGCCGCCGCCATTTCGCTGGGCCGGCAGGACCGGCTCTATCTCGGCAATCTGGATGCCCAGCGCGACTGGGGCCATGCCGAGGAGTATGTGCGCGGTATGTGGCTGATGATGCAGCAGGACGAGCCGGACGATTACGTGCTGGCTACCGGCGAAACCACCTATGTGCGCGATTTCGTGCGCTGGGCGTTCGAGGATGCGGGCATCCCGATCGAGTTCCGCGGCGAAGGCGTGGACGAGAAGGGCTATGCCCTGTCCGACGGGCGGGTGCTGGTGGAAGTCGACCCGCGCTATTTCCGCCCGACCGAAGTCGATCTGCTGATCGGCGATCCCTCCAAGGCGCACCAGAAACTGGGCTGGCGGCACGAGACGCCCGTGCGTGAACTCGCACGCGAAATGGTGCTGGCTGACCTCGAAGTCATGCGTAACGAGCCGATTGCCGGGTTCGACTGATGGGTTACGACCTTACGGCCAAGCGCATCTATGTCTGCGGCCACAAGGGCATGGTCGGATCGGCCATTGTCCGCAGGCTGGCGGGCGAGGGTTGCGAGGTGCTCACCTCCGACCGCAGCGTGGACCTGCGCGAACAGGCGCTGGTGCGCGAATGGTTTGCGGCAAACCGGCCCGATGCGGTGATTGTGGCCGCTGCCAAGGTGGGCGGCATTCTGGCGAATGACACCTACCCGGCCGATTTCCTGTATGACAACCTCATGATCGAGGCGAATGTGATCGAGGCGGCGCGGCAATCCGCGGTGGAGAAGCTGCTCTTTCTCGGCTCCTCCTGCATCTACCCCAAGCTGGCCCCGCAACCGATCCCCGAAGACGCGCTGCTGACCGGGCCGCTGGAACCCACCAACGAATGGTATGCGATCGCCAAGATCGCCGGGATCAAACTGTGTCAGGCCTATCGCCGGCAATATGGCTGCGACTATATCAGCGCCATGCCGACCAATCTGTATGGCCCCGGCGACAATTTCGACCTGAATTCCAGCCACGTCCTCCCTGCCCTGATCCGCAAGGCGCACGAGGCAAAGCTGGCCGGCGCGCCTTCAATCGAGATCTGGGGCACCGGCACGCCGCGCCGCGAATTCCTACACGTGGACGATCTGGCAGATGGCTGCATCTTCCTGCTGCAAAACTATTCGGGCGAAAGCCATGTCAATCTTGGCTCGGGCACCGATCTGCCGATTATCGAGCTGGCGCAGTTGGTCTGCGAAGTGGTCGGCTTTACCGGCGCCATCACCAGGGACGAGAGCAAGCCCGACGGCACCCCACGCAAATTGATGAGCGGCGAAATGATCGCCGCCATGGGCTGGCGCCCGCGCATCGCATTGCAGGATGGCATTGCCGATGCCTACCGCGCCTATCTGGCCACGCTCAACTAGAATCGGCTCACCGAGACGCTGGCCGGCGCGGCGCCCGCGGCTCAGAATGCCCGGTCGTGCACCAGCACCTTCACCGTGGCGAAGATGATCTTGATATCGCCCCACAGGCTCCAGGTGTTAAGATATTCCATATCGGCATTGAGCCGGTCGGTCAGATCACGCTCGGTATCGGTGGCGCCGCGAAAACCGCGCACCTGCGCAAGGCCGGTAATGCCGGGGCGCAGGCAATGGCGCTGCCAGTATTTGCGATCCACCTGCCAGAACATCTTCTCGCCCGCCTGCGACCCCAGCGCGTGCGGGCGCGGGCCGACAATGCTCATCTCGCCTGCGATCACGTTGAAAAGCTGTGGCAATTCATCAAGGCTGGTCTTGCGCAGGAAACGGCCCACACGGGTGATGCGGTCATCATCCTTTGATGCGGAACGGCGGCCTGCCGCGTCCGCCTTTTCCACGCGCATACTGCGGAACTTGTAGATGTCGAAAAACCGGTTGCCGCGCCCCATGCGCCGCTGGCGGAAGAAGACCGGGCCCTGATCGTCGAGTTTGATTGCCAGGGCGCACAGCGCCAGCACGGGCGACAGGACGGCGAGCGCGGCCAGGGCAACCGCCAGATCGAACAGCCGCTTTACCACGCGCGAGCGCAGGCTGAGATGCCCGCGCGACACGACCAGCGCGGTCACATCGGCGCCAGGGTGACGCGCAATCGCCAGCGCACCGATCTGGTGCGCGAACTCGCTGATGACTTCGCCATGCAGGCCCGAACCGCGCAGCACTTCCGACCAGGCAAGCCGATCTTCCTCGGCGCAGCTGACAATAACCATGTCCATATTGCGCAGATATTTGGAGAGCCGGTCGAGCGCGAGCGGATCGTCGAGATCGGGTCGCAGCCCATGCTCGGCAGCGTTGACGCGGTAGAGATCGGGAATGGTCACGGCCGGGCCGCCGGCGTCGATGAAGAGGCGGTTGGTCGCGCTGGGCCCCCATTGCGAAGTCACATAGCGCGCCACGGCATAACGCAGAAGAACAATGCCAACCGCCGTGATGCCAAGACCGGCAATCACCACCACGCGGGAAAATTCGGCATTCGCCTTGGCAAAGAAGGCGAAGAAATTGAACATCAGCGCCGAAATCGCCAGCGCCGCCAGCGCACGGCCCGCCGCCATCCGCCAGTTGGTCAACCCGTCGAGCGAATAGGTAGCGTTATAAAAGGCAATGGTCTGGAACAGCGGCAGGATCAGATAGGCCGGAAGCATCTCCTCGTTCCTGAACTGGACGGGAGAATACAAGCCGATGACCAGCGCGAAACTGCCCAGCAGCACCACCACATCCGCCAGCAGCAGCATCATGTAGAGCTGGAGCCGCCGCCGTTCGAGCGACAGTGCAAGGCCCTGCGAAGGCGCGCGAGGATAACGGGGCGCAGGAATATCCGGATCGGCAAGCGCAAGGCTTGTCTGTGCTGAATCGACTTTTCGTAAAGGTACGGCAGTCAATTCCATTGGCGTGACGAAACCCCCAAGTCACCTGATCTATGTGTTTCTCCGTATAGCGATTTTACTATTTGGCAACCAGCCGATATTGCAAGTGCGAAAGCGCCGTCCCGACAGGGGGCGCATTTTCTGCACGGTTCGCCTTGATCGTCGCGCCTCGACAGCCCTGCTGCCACGCAGTTGTGACCGGTTTGCGACTCGGTCTGGCTGGCGGACGGCTGCCCCTCAGCCCTTCTTCTGCACCGCGAACCGTGCGATTCCGGCAAGCGACTGCGCGAGGATCGTTTCGGCTGCCTGGCTGTTCGCCAGAAGCGCGCGGTGCAGATCGGCCAGCCGCGCCACCAACCGGTCCAGCTTTGGCGCAGGCCAGCGCGGCAGCATCGCCTCCAGCGCCTTGCGATTGCCGAACACCCTTTGCTGATTCATCAGTGTTGCCAGATCCATTCCCGGCTGGCGCCGCGCGACCAGACCCGCCATTTGGGCCGCGCGCCTTTCCAGCGCCAGCACCACGCCCAGCGGATTGATGCCCACCTCGCGCATCCGGCCGATTTCGGCCGGCACGCGGGCGAGATTGCCGCTGAGGACGGCGTCCACCAGCGGATCGAAATCGGCATCCTCGCGCACCGCCAGAATGGCGTCGAGATCGGCATCCTCCACCTGCCGCACCGCCAGGGGCGAAGCATCGAGATAGAGCGCCAGCTTGTCGATCTCGCTCTGCGCCAGGCGCAGATCCATGTCGGCGGCGCGCGCGATCCGTTCCGCGATCTGCGATCCGCAGCGCAAGCCCGCCGCGCCCGCCATGCTCGCCACCGCGTTGTGCACATCCTCCGGATTGGGCGGATAGAACATTGCCACCAGCGCATCGCGCCGGTCGATCAGCAGCTTGGCGGTGCGCGATTTATCGGTGGCGGATGTGGCGATGACGAAAACCGGGCACGCGCCCTTTGCCTCTCCCAGATCGGCCATTTCGACAAAGGTTTCGACAGCCTTGGCCGCCTCCTCTCCGGCCACGCGCGCCACGATGTGCCGCGCGCCGCCGAACAGGGATGTGGATCGCGCCTCGTCAAGCAGCCGCGCAGGGTCGGCCTTCAGCTCGGCGCCCGAAAGCTCCACCCGCTCGCCGGCATCGGGCAGCAGGCTGATGGCGCTGGCAAGCGCGGTGGCCGCGCCGCCTTCATCCGGCCCGCAGAAAAACCAGAGCGCTATGTCACCGGCAGAGCGGCGCGCGACCGAGGCAAAATTGGCCTGTGTCGCCTTCATCTTTGCGTGAGGGTGAGCGTCAGGCGCGAGACGATGCGGTCAGCCACCTGTTGCGCCAGATTTTCGAGCGCAGTCTGCTCCGCCGCGATGGTGGCGAATTCGGAACTCACCACATCGATCCCCGCATCCGATCCCGCCGTGGCATCGAGCAGGATTTCCCCGCTGGCCAGATCCACCAGCTGGTAGCGCGCGCGCAAGGTGCGCCGCTCGCGCCCGATCGTGTCGTCGGTGAGCAGGCCCAGCCCTTCGAGCTGGTCGTCAAGCAGCACATCCAGCCGGTATTGCGGATTGCTCACCGCAGCCCCGCCATGGCCCAACCGGTCGTTCAGCGCGCTGCGCACCAGAAAGCCCTCGCGCCCCTGAATAGGGGCGACTTCGATGGCGTTCAGCCCCTGCGCCAGCGCGCCGCCGGCCCCGCCGGCATAGACAGGCCGGAGGCCGCAACCCGAAAGCGCCGCCAGCATGATGAGCGCTGCGCAAAGGGCCGTGCTGCGCCTCATGTAACGATATTCACCAGCCGGTCGGGCACCACGATCACCTTCTTCACGGCCGCGCCATTGATGGAACGCTGCACCTTCTCGCTGGCGAGCGCAAGCGTCTCCAGCTGATCCTTGGGCAGGCCCTTGGCGACGGTGATCGCATCGCGCAGCTTGCCCATGTGCTGCACCGCCACCGTCACCTCGTCATCCACCAGCAGGGCGGGATCGACCGCGGGCCACGCGGCATTGGCGATAAGTCCTTCACTGCCGAGCCCCTTTTCATTCAGGGCGGCCCACGCCTCCTCCGCCAGATGCGGCATCATGGGCGAGACAAGCAGCAAGATGCCCCGAATCGCCTCGTTGCGGTCAGCCGAAGGGGCGGCCTTTTCAATGGCCGAGGCAAGTTCGTAGATGCGCGCCACGGCCTTGTTGAAGCTCAGCGCCTCGATATCGGCGGCCACCGCCGCCACGCTCTGGTGCAGCTTGCGGCGCAGGGCCATGTCTTCGCCGCTGGCGGCGGCGTCATATTGCCCGAACAGCCGCCACAGCCGCTGCACGAAGCGCGCACAGCCTTCGATCCCGGCTTCGGACCAGGGCAGATCGCGTTCGGGCGGACTGTCGGACAGCATGAACCAGCGCACCGCATCCGCGCCGTAATCGGCAATGATGTCTTCAGGGTCGACGACGTTCTTCTTCGACTTGGACATCTTGATGACCTTGCCGATATCGACCTTCTGGCCATCGGCCTTCAGTACTGCGCCCTCGCTGCTGCGTTCGACTTCGGCGGGGCTGAAATAGACCTCGCGCACTCCGTCCTTGCGGCTGTAGGTCTCATGCGTGACCATGCCTTGCGTGAAGAGCGAGGCGAACGGCTCCTTCACCTCCACCGCGCCGATATGCGCCAAGGCGCGCGTCCAGAAACGGGCGTAGAGCAGGTGCAGGATCGCGTGTTCGATCCCGCCGATATATTGCTCCACCGGCAGCCATTGCGCCACTTCGGCCGCATCGAACGGCTTGTCGGCCGGCTGGCTGGCAAAGCGCAGGAAATACCAGCTGGAATTGACGAACGTGTCGAGCGTATCGGTCTCGCGCCGCGCCGGCTTGCCGCATTGCGGGCAATCGACGTGCTTCCAGGTGGGATGCCGGTCGAGCGGGTTGCCCGGCACCGAAAAGTCCACATCTTCGGGCAGTTTAACCGGCAACTGATCCTTGGGCACGGGCACCACGCCGCACGCCTCGCAATGGATGAAGGGGATGGGTGTGCCCCAGTAACGCTGGCGCGACACGCCCCAATCGCGCAGGCGCCACACGGTCTTGCCCGTGCCCCGCCCCTCGGCCTCCATCCGGCGGATCACTTCGGCCTTGGCCGCAGCCACGCTCAGTCCGTTGAGAAAATCGGAATTGACGCAGATGCCATCGCCCGTCTCGGCCTCGGCCAAAGGCGCATCGGCCAGATCGGGGCTGGCAGCGATCACGCGGGTGATCGGCAGGCCGTATTTGCTGGCGAATTCGAAATCGCGCTGGTCATGCCCCGGCACCGCCATCACTGCGCCCGTGCCGTATTCCATCAGCACGAAATTGGCGATGTAGACAGGCAGGTATTCGCCGGTGAAGGGATGCCTGGCGCCGATGCCGGTATCGAAGCCCAGCTTTTCCGCCGTTTCCAGCTCCGCCGCAGTGGTGCCGCCCTTCTTGCACTGCTCGATGAACTTTGCCGCGTCGCAATTCACCGCCGCAACGCCCTGCGCCAGCGGATGATCCGCTGCCACCGCCACGAAACTGGCGCCAAAGATCGTGTCGGGCCGCGTGGTGTAGACCGGCAGGCGCTCGCCATTGGACAGGTCGAAGGAAAACTCCAGACCGGTGCTCTTGCCGATCCAGTTTTCCTGCATCACGCGGACCTTTTCGGGCCAGCCTTCCAGGGTGGACAACCCGTCCAGCAGATCCTGCGCAAAATGGGTGATCTTGAGGAACCACTGGTTCAGCTTGCGCTTTTCCACCAGCGCGCCCGAACGCCAGCCGCGCCCGTCCACCACCTGTTCGTTGGCAAGCACCGTCTGATCGACCGGGTCCCAGTTCACCGCGCTTTCGCGGCGGTAGACGAGGCCTGCGGCATACAGATCAAGGAACAGTGCCTGTTCGTGCCCGTAATAGCTGGCATCGCAGGTGGCGATTTCGCGACTCCAGTCGAGCGCGAAGCCCAGCTGCTTGAGCTGCCGTTTCATCGTGGCGATGTTGTCATAGGTCCAGCCGGCGGGGTGGACGCCCTTTTCCATCGCCGCGTTTTCGGCGGGCATACCGAAGGCATCCCAGCCCATCGGGTGCAGCACTTCAAAGCCGTTCAGCTTCTTGTAGCGCGCCAGCACATCGCCCATCGTGTAATTGCGCACATGGCCGATATGGATGCGCCCGGATGGATAGGGGAACATCTCCAGCACATAGCTTTTGGGCTTTGCGCTGGCGGAATCGGCCTCGAAACAGCGGGCCTCGTCCCAGGCGGCTTGCCAACGGGCATCGGCCTGCCCGGCATCAAACCGGACATCAAAACGCGGATCGGTCATGGCAATACCTGCAGGCTAAAGAATCAGCCGATGGCCGAACGACGCAGATCGCGCGCCTTCGTCAGGATGATGTCTTCCAGCCGCTGCACCGTGGCGGCCTGCACCGGCGCATCCACCCAGACGCCATTCTGCAAGACCTGGCGGCTGGCGCCGACCCGCACCGCATCGGCACGCAGTTCGGCATCAAGGATAGAGACCGACACCTTGACCCGTTCGTTCGGGCTGGCCGGATTGGCATACCAGTCCGTCACGATCACGCCGCCCGCGCTGTCGGCCTGGGTCAGCGGCATGAAGGCCAGTGTTTCGAGGCTGGCGCGCCACAGATAGGAATTGACCCCGATATTGGTCACCTGCGCCGCAGCCATATCTGCCACCGGGCGGCGATCGCCGCCACCGCAGGCGGCAAGGCCCAGCACGGCTGCGCCCAGCACGGCCGCGCGCAAGGCGCCCTGCGCAGAAAAATTGCCGTTCACACCCAAATGTTTGCTGGAAATGGCCATGCGTAATCCCGTAATTGTCCAAAGCGGCGCGCAAAAGCACCCAGAGCGCCTCTATAGCCCTCCAGCGCCGCGCGGCAAGGCGCAGTGCGCGCAGCGGTGGGAATCTGCCGTCCGGCCGTGAACCCGCGCTGAACTGGCCGATGCCGCGCGCAATGCAGGAACCGCGCAACCCGCACTTTGTTGACAGGATGCAACACCCGGCAAAAAGCGCGCTGAGCCGGTCATTGCCCTCTGGCCTTTGTCGGGCAGCGGGCCTAGGCAAATAGTCGGAGGAATAGCCGGATTCGATTCGGCATGGCTCAGCCTGCGTTCAGGCAAGCTCATGCAGATGAACCGGCAAGAGGGACGAGCAGGCACCACGTTGTGAACAAGACCGCCACCACCAGCCGTAAGGGCCGATTGATTGCCGCTGCGGCAATATGCGCCTTGGTGGGCGCACTTCCCAGCGCGGTGATGGCCGTTGGCTTGCTGAATGGCGGTGCGTCTGGCGTGGCAACGCCGGGAACGATAGCTTCCTTTACCCCCGCGGATGCCGACCCTGCCCTTGCCCGCATGATCGAATCGCGCAGTGTGAGCGGCGCACGCATGATGCGTTTCACCCCTGCGGGCGCCATCAACGCCCCGGCGGACCGCACCGTGACCGTTGTGGTCCGCGTGGATGGCGAGGCGGCACGCGCCATTTCGGTGCGCAATGCCATCGGCGCCGTACGTGCCGAAACGCTGGCCGAAGCCGAAAGCGCGATCACGCCCACCCGCTATAATCTGGGTCTTGCCCGCGGCTACCGCAGCTTTGCCCAGGCCCCCGCTTTGTCGCAGCCGCTTTCGGAAGCCTCGATCCCCGATCTGTCCACCTATGCCCCCGCTGCCCGCAGCGAGGAGCCGAGCCGGTTTGCAGCGCGCGTTGCGATCGAGGAAGAGCGCCGCGCCGCGCCCGTTGCTCCGCAAACGCTTGAATCGCTTGCGGATCAGCGGATCGATGTGGCGGGCAGCTACCGCCTCACGCGCAATCTGGATGTGCGCGCCGGCGTGCGCTACGAACAGGATCGCAACCGCATCGCGCCCGTGCCCAATGTGGACCAACAGGACAGCCAGGCGGTTTACGTGGGCACGCGCTTCCGCTTCTGATCCCGCGCGCCCGCGCATCGCCAGCGAAGGAACCCCGCCCCGGCGGGGTTTTTTCTTGCCCGATTCGCGCGCGGCCCTAGCAATATGGCAAGGCAAGGGCCGCATCTGATTCGAAAGGGCAAAACCACATGGCACGTGTCGCAATCGTCACCGGCGGAACAAGGGGCATCGGCCGCGCAATTTGCGAAGCGCTGAAGGCCGATGGGATGACCGTAGTGGCCAATTACGCGGGCAATGCGGAAAAGGCGCGCGCCTTCACCGAGGAAACGGGCATCCCGGCCTATCAATGGGACGTGGGCGATCATGAAGCGACGCTGGCCGGATGCGCCAAGGTTGCTGCGGAAGTGGGGCCGGTCGATGTGCTGGTGAACAATGCCGGCATCACCCGCGACGGCACGCTGCTCAAGATGAGTTATGACGACTGGACCGATGTGCTCAAGATCAATCTGGGCGGCTGCTTCAACATGGCCAAGGCCTGCTTCCCGCATATGCGCGACCAGAAATGGGGCCGCATCATCAATATCGGGTCGATCAACGGGCAGGCCGGGCAATATGGCCAGGTGAACTATGCCGCCGCCAAGAGCGGGATCCACGGCTTCACCAAGGCGCTGGCGCAGGAAGGCGCGCGGTTTGGCGTGACGGTCAACGCGATTGCGCCGGGCTACATCGACACCGATATGGTGGCCGCCGTTCCGGAAAACGTGCTGGAAAAGATCGTCGCCCGCATTCCGGTGGGCCGTCTGGGCCATGCCGACGAAATCGCCCGGGGCGTTTCCTTCCTTGCCTCGGAAGATGGCGGCTTCATCACCGGTTCCACCCTGTCGATCAATGGCGGGCAGCATATGTATTGAGGGGCGGCGTTCCCCCTGTTTCGTGGCTGCAAAGGGCTGTATGCCCGGCACAATGAACAGCCTTCCCACCCAGATCACACTTCGCCAGCGCCTGCGCGAACTGCTCGAAACCCGGCGTTTCGAACATACGATCACCGCAGTGATCGTGGTCAACGCCATCGCGCTGGGGCTGGAAACATCGCCCACGATGATGGCGCGCTTTGGCGGCGCGATCCTGGCGGTGGATCGGATTGCGATTGCCATTTTCGTGGCCGAACTGGCGATCAAGCTGTTTGTCTACCGGCTGGCATTCTTCCGCAATGGCTGGAACATCTTCGATTTCGTCATCGTCGGCGTGGCGCTGATCCCGGCCTCGCAGCAATTCGGGGTGCTGCGCGCCCTGCGCATCCTGCGCGCGCTGCGGCTGATTTCGGTGGTGCCATCGATGCGTAAGGTCATTGTCGGCCTGTTCAGCGCCATCCCCAGCATCGGCACGGTGATCGTGATGCTGGGGCTGCTGTTTTACATCAGCGCGGTGATGGCCACCAAACTGTTCGGCCCGACCTTTCCCGAATGGTTCGGCAGCTTTGGTGCCTCGCTCTATTCGCTGTTTCAGATCATGACGCTGGAAAGCTGGTCGATGGGGATAGTGCGCCCGGTAATGGAGGAGCACCCGCTGGCGTGGACATTCTTCGTGCCCTTCATCCTGATCACAAGCTTCATCGTGCTCAATCTGTTTATCGGTGTGATCGTCAACGCCATGTCCGAGGCGGCAGGCGAGGAAGCGCATAGCGAGCGCGAACAAATCCTGCGCGAATTGCGCGCCTTGGCGGACGAGGTGCGGGCGCTGCGCGAAGCCGCGGGCAAATCCGGGTGATGTCAGCGCCCACGCCCTATCACCCACCGGTCAAGCGATCAGTGGAGATTGCCGGGCACAAGACATCGGTCAGCCTAGAGCCGCTGTTCTGGGACGCGCTGCGCCAGGCGGCCCAAAGCGAAGGCCTTCCCATCAATGCCCTTGTCGCACAAATCGATGCGCAGCGCATTGCCTCACCCAAACCGCCGGGCCTGGCCAGCGCAATCCGCCTGTGGCTGGCGGCGCGCTGGCTGGCAAACGATGGCCAATATGGCGCCGATCAATAGGTCGACGGCGGATCGCTGGCGGGGAAACTCTCGTCAATCCGCTGGTCCACCTTCGACCAGCCCTGCTGCGGGGGATTGGTCATCGCATCCGGGCCGGCATCGCGCACCGTCGCGCCGGCGGTTTCGGCCTGCTCCTTAGTTGCGAGGTAATATTTGTAGGCGACATAGCCTGCTGCCCCCAAAAGGGCTGTCTTGATCAAAGTCATGGAACACCTTGTCCTTTCTGCCTGTACAACCCACAAGATGGGCAAGGGGTTCCGCCAGCGGGGATCAGGACAGCGCAGGGTTGCCCCGGCCGGGCGCAGACAAGCCGTCAGCTCACCTTTGGCCTTTTGAACAGGATTTTGGATGACCGAGAAGAAGCCGATCCGCAAAGCGGTGTTCCCCGTTGCCGGGCTGGGCACGCGTTTCCTGCCTGCGACCAAGGCGATCCCCAAGGAATTGCTTCCCATCGTTGACCGCCCGCTGATCCAGTATGCGGTGGACGAAGCGCGCGAGGCGGGGATCGAGCAGATCATCTTCGTCACCGGGCGCGGCAAGACCGCGATCGTCGAACATTTCGACATTGCCTACGAATTGGAAAATACCATGATCGAGCGCGGCAAGTCGCTCGCCGTGCTCGAACCCACGCGCGCCACGCCCGGCGATATCATCACCGTGCGCCAGCAGGTGCCGCTGGGGCTGGGTCATGCGATATGGTGCGCACGCGCGATCGTGGGCGATGAACCCTTTGCCATCCTGCTGCCCGACGAACTGATGGTGGGCCAGCCGGGCTGCATGGCGCAGATGGTGGAGGCCTATAACGAAGTGGGCGGCAACCTCATCTCGGTGCTGGAAGTGCCATGGGACGAAGTGTCCAGTTATGGGGTTATCGATCCGGGCGAAAGCATGGGTGCGCTGACGCAAGTGAAGGGGTTGGTCGAGAAGCCGCCGCGCGAGCGTGCGCCGTCAAACAAGATCATATCGGGGCGCTACATCCTCCAGCCCGAAGTGATGCGCACGCTGGAAAGCCAGGGCAAGGGCGCCGGTGGGGAAATCCAGCTGACCGATGCGATGGCGCGGATGATCGGGCACCAGCCGTTCCACGCGGTCACCTTTGCCGGGCGACGGTTCGATTGCGGCAGCAAGACAGGCTTTGTCGAAGCCACGCTGGCGCTGGCACTCGAACGCGAGGATATGGGCGCCGAGGTGCGGCGCATTGCCGAACGGCTGCTCAAGGCCTGATGCGGTATTGCAGAGCATAGAAACACAAATGGCGGCAGATGATCTGCCGCCACTTTGCTGTTCACCGGTAATGCCGCGCGGGGCCTAGTCGCCGCCGCGCCCGCCTTCGCCGCGGCGCAGTTCGGCGTATTGCGGCATCATGTAGGGGGTGGGATCAACCGCCACATTGTCCACGCGGACTTCGTAATGCAGATGCGGGCCGGTGGAACGGCCGGTCGACCCGACATAGCCGATCAGATCGCCCTTGCGCACCATGTCGCCATCACGAACGGTGTAGGCCGACAGATGGGCGTAACGCGTCTGCAGCGAGCCGCCATGCTCGATCTGCACATAATTCCCGTAGGAGCTGTACCACTGCGCCATGCTCACCCGGCCATCGGCGGTGGCGTAAACCGGCGTGCCGGTGGGTGCCGCCAGATCGATGCCGTTGTGTTGGCGACGACCGCCCAGCACCGGATGCGTGCGCATACCGTAAGAGCTGGTGAGCGTCATATTGTCGAGCGGCGCGCGCGAGGGGATCGACACGCCGAGTCGCGGAGCGGCTACGATCGTGCCGCTGGTGGTGACCTGCCCGCCATTGGCAAGTTCGCCCCAGCTGGCGAACAGATCGCCAAATTCCTGATCGGGGCTGGCGGAAATGCCGGTATCGGCGGCTTCGATGGCGGCGGAAATGCTGGCGGAAGCGGGGACCAGCGCGTCATTTGCGAAAGCCGGCGTTGCACCAAGCGTCAGCGCGGCAGCAAAGCCAAGTATCGATTTGATGATCATGCGATCCCTTTGATTTCCTTGGCCTTGCGGCAACCCGTCCATTATGCCGAACCCCCCAGCCCGACTGCTGTGCCTGGCGCGGGAACTTTTCCGCATCAGGCGTGTTGAGATGGTTAGGGGCGCAAGGGTTAATCAGGCAAGCGCGGTATACGCTTCGCGCGACAAACCGCCTGCGAGACGCGCTGAGTCGTTGAACGGTGGCTTAACGGCCCCCGAAAAGTGGCGTTTGACGAGGCTGATCCAGCATTCGTCGACAGATTGCCCGCGTTGTTCGCAGATTCTCGCGAAATGGCTTGATCCGGCGCGCACATGGCGGATTTCGTCGTCAAGGATTCGTTCGAGGATCCGGGCGCCGCGCGCGTCCCCCGCTGCGCGCACCCGTGCCAGCGTGGCGGGCGTCACATCCAGCGCGCGCGCTTCAAGCACCATCGGCACCACCGCCAGCCGCGCCGCGACATCGCCACTGGTATCCTGCGCCGCGCTCCACAAACCGTCATGCACCGGCAGGTCGCCATATTGCACCCCCATTTCGCGCAAATGCCGCGCGATCAGGGTAAAATGCATGGCCTCATCCGCGGCCACGCCCAGAAAGTCCGCGATGAAGCACGCGTCCATCTGCGCACCGAAACGCCCCACCATGTCGAGAGCGAGATCGATCGCCACGAATTCGATATGCGCCAGCGCGTGCCACAGCGCGGCGCGGTTGCGGTCCGAACCGCCCCGCCCGCGCTTGGGCATCCGCGACGGGGGCAGCAGCACCAGATGCGCCGGCCATTCCGGGCGGTCGGGCATGGTGGCGGCAAAGCCGGTGGGCAGTTCGCCGCGCCGCCACGCCCGCACAAGCGAGCGGGTGACGCGCACCTTGGCCGGTGGCTCTGCCGTCAGCAGCGCCGCGCGGATGGCTTCCGAAAGGTCGGCCAAGGGTTGAGTCTGCCGAGATTTACAGGGCGCGGGCCGCGTCCAGCACTTCGGCGGCGTGCCCCTTCACCTTCACCTTGCGCCAGATGCGCGCGATCCTGCCCGATGCATCCACCAGAAAGGTGCTGCGCTCCATGCCCATATAGGTCTTGCCATACATACTTTTCTCGGTCCACACGCCCAGCGCATCGGACAGTCCGCCTTCCAGTGCATCGGACGCCAGCGGCGCGGTGAGCGCGTGTTTGGCGGCGAACTTGGCGTGTTTGGCGGGGGGATCCTTGCTGACGCCCAGCAACGCCGTGCCCGCCGCCGCGAAATCGGCCTTGAGCGCGGAAAAGTCGATATTCTCGGTCGTGCAGCCGGGGGTGTCGTCCTTTGGGTAGAAGAACAGCACCAGCTTCTGCCCGGCAAAGTCCGATGGCTTCACGCGTCCGCCAGATGGCGTTTCCAGCGCGATATCGGGAATAGTGTCGCCCACATCGGGAAAAGTGGTCATGCTTGGTCAACCTCCAATGTCTCGCCAAAATGCACGGCCCAAGCCGCCGCGATCGCCTGCCGCGCTGTTGCGATGGCCGCCAGCACGCCGCTGTAATCCGCCTGACCGCACGCCCGCGCCAGCGCAATACGGGCGGCAGCAGGTGGCTCCTTCCCGTCAGGCGCCAGCAGCCGCGCAGAGATGAGCACGCGGGCCAGCGTGGAAAAATGCGCGCCGAAATCCTCCGGCAGCAGCCCCGCCTCGGTCAGCCCGGCAATCGCAACTTCCACGCCGGGGGCCAGCCCCTTGTGTTCGCGCAATTGCAGGTAATGAACCAGGAATTCGCAATCGACCAGCCCGCCGCGCAGCAATTTGACATCCAGCGGCCCCTTGGGGTGCTTGTGCCGCGCCATTTCGGAACGCATCGCCAGCACATCAGCCTTCAGCTTGGCCGGATCGCGCGGGGTTTCCAGCACCTGGCGAATAATGCCCGCCAGTTCGGCGCGCGCCTTGGCCGAGCCATACAGCGGGCGCGCACGGCACAGCGCCATATGCTCCCAGGTCCAGGCATCCTCGCGCTGATATTGCGCAAAACTGGCGAGGCTGACCGCCAGCGGCCCCTGATTGCCCTGCGGCCTGAGGCGCGTATCCACTTCATACAGCGCGCCCTCCGCCGTGGGCACGGATAGCGCGGCGGTCACCCGCGTCGCCAGGCGGTTGAAATAGAGCGAGGTGGTGAGCGGGCGCGGCCCATCCGATTCGCTGCCGATCTCCCCGCCGGCAAACAGATAGACCAGATCAAGATCGGAGGCATGGGTCAGCGCCCCGCCGCCCAGCCGGCCCAGCCCCAACACCACCAGTTCACCGCCCGCAATGCGCCCGTGCTTCGCCGCGAACTCCTCCACCGCCGCATCCGCGCCCACCTGCAAGGCCGCCTCGGCCACGCGGCACAGCCCTTCGGCAATGGCGAGCGGATCGTGACGCCCCTCGATCAGCTGCACGCCAAGGGCAAAGCGCGCATCGCCCACGACCTGCCGGATGTGGTCGAGCCGCTTTTCGTAATCGCGATCCTCGCAGGCAGCCATGCGTGCGGCGAGTTCCGCCACCTCGCCCGGCAAGTCGAGCGCGGTCGAATCGATCAGCGCATCGAGCAGTTCCACCCGCCGGGCCAGCGCGTCGGCCAGCGGCGGGGCAAGCGTGATGATGCGCAGAACTTGGCCGAGCAGGCCGGGGCGCTGTTCGAACAGGCGAAACAGGTTAATTGCCGTGGGCAAACGTGCCAGAAGGGTTTCCCACCGGACCATGGCCCGTTCCGGATCGCTCGCCCCGGCAAAGGCTTCAGCAAGGTCGGGCAGGATCGCATCGAGCGCCAGCCGCGCTTCCGCCCCGCGCAGCGCGCGGATATTGTCCTTCCACCCTTCCACCCGTGCGGCAAAGGCATCGGGCAGTTCCGCCGCCGCACGCGCGGGTGCCGGGTGGGCATCGGCATCATCGCCCAGCAGCTCGTCATACCGCGCCGCCACCGCGCCGCAGACCGCGCGCAAATCCGCCAGCAGCGCCGCGCCATCGGCGAGGCCGTCCAGCCGCGCCACATTGTCCAGAGCCTCGACCGTATCGGGCAGGCTGTGCGTCTGCCGGTCAGCCACCATCTGCAAACGGTGCTCCACCACGCGCAGCCGGTCATAGGCATCGCCCAGCACGCGCGCATCCTCGGCCGCGATGATCCCCTCCGCCGCCAGCGCATCGAGCGCGGCGCGCGTGCCCTTTTGCCTGAGCGAAGGCAGCCGCCCGCCATAGATCAGCTGGTGCGTCTGCGCGAAGAACTCGACCTCGCGGATTCCGCCCCTCCCGCGCTTCACGTCAAAGCCCGGCCCCGGCTCGGTCGGGCCGCGATAGGCACGGCGGATGCGGCTGGTCAGCCGGCGGATTTCCTCGATCGCGGTGAAATCCAGATTGCGCCGCCAGACGAAGGGGCGCAACTGCTCCAGAAACCGCTCCCCCGCCGCCACATCGCCCCCGGCGGCGCGCGCGCGAATATAGGCCGCGCGTTCCCACGCCAGCGCGCTGCTTTCGTAATGCGTCATCGCCGCGCCGAACGATATCGCCAGCGGACTCACTTCGCTGGCCGGGCGCAGGCGCAGATCGACGCGAAAGACATAGCCATCCGCCGTCTGCTGGCTGAGCATTTCCACCAGCCAGCGCGCGTAACGCTGCGCCGCTTCGCCCGGATCATCGCCTGCGCGGCGCGGCAGCGTGTCGGGATCGTAGAGCAGGATGGGGTCGATATCGGAGGAGTAGTTCAGCTCCCCCGCCCCATGCTTTCCCAGCGCGATGGCGGTGAAGCCCTGCGGCTCACCATCGGGCACGCGCCGCGCGATGGCGGCAGCAATCGCCCGGTCAAGCGCCCGGTCGGCCAGCGCCGAAAGCTCCCCGATCACGCGGCCCAGCGGGAAATGCCCCGCCAGATCGCCCACGCCCAGCACCAGCGCCAGCCCCAGCCGCTCCCGCCGCAGCGCGCGGGCGGTATCGCTGTCGGTTACGGCAAGCGCCGACGCCAGCGCCTCGTCCGCGCGGCCCTCGGCCAGCATTGCGGCCAGATCGGGCAGGCGCTGGAGGGCGAGGGTGAGAAACGGCGAATGCGCGCGCACCCGCGCCAGCGCGTAATCCCAATCGGGTGAGGTTCCACTTCCCATGGCCCCTTCCCTGCCGCCAATCATCCGGCAGGGCAAGGGCAGCAGGAGGGGCAGCAGGAGGGGCAGCAGGATCGCTTGCCCTGCGCGGCGTCCTTTGCCAGAGCATCTGCCATGCGCTCTCCCCTGCTTCTTGCCGCCCTGTGCGGCCTCGCCCTTGCCGGTTGCGCCACCACCGGTGCGCCTGCGCCCCTGATCGCCAACGGGGAGATACCGCTCGAACGCTGGCAGAGCCTGTCGCGCACGCTCTCCTCCGACGAGTTTGAAGGCCGCGCGCCGGGAACACGGGGCGAGGAGCTGACCCTGGCGGCGTTGGCGGACGCCTTTGCCGCAGCGGGACTTCAGCCGGGCAACCGGGGCAGCTGGTTTCAGGATGTGCCGCTGGTGGAGATCACCGGGCACAGCCATGCGCCCTTCGTGGTGCGCGGGGCAAGCGGCCCGGCCATCGCGCTGGCCTATTCGGACGACTGGGCGGGCGTGACTTACCGCGAGGCGGCGGAAATCACTCTGCCCGCGAGCGAAATCGTGTTTGTCGGATACGGCATCAACGCGCCCGAAAAGGGCTGGAACGATTACGCCGGCGTGGACATGAGGGGCAAGATCGCGCTCATTCTCGTCAACGATCCCGATTATGCCTCCGAAACGCTGGACGGCCCGTTTGGCGGCCGCGCGATGACCTATTACGGGCGCTGGACCTACAAGTTCGAGGAAGCCGCCCGTCAGGGTGCCGCCGCCGCGCTGATCGTGCATGACACTTTCCCGGCGGCTTACGGCTGGAATGTGGTGCAATCGGGCTGGACCGGCCCGCAATCGCGCGCCCGCACGGCGGATGGCGGAGCGGGTGAAGCGCTGCTCAACGGCTGGGTGCAGCTGGACGCGGCGCGCCGCATAATGACCGCTGCCGGACAGGATCCGGACAGGCTGATGGAAGCCGCGCGCCAGCCGGGTTTCCGCGCGGTGCCGCTGGGGCTGACAGGGGCGACCAGCTTTGCCAACACGATCCGCCCCTATGCCAGCCGCAATGTCATCGGCGTGCTGCCGGGGCGCGGAAGGGCACAGGAATATGTGCTGCACACCGCGCACTGGGACCATATGGGCCGCTGCCCCGCCAACGCAGCAGGCGACGATATCTGCAACGGCGCGATCGACAACGCAGTGGGCACTGCCGCGCTCGCCGCCCTGGCGGAGGCCCATGTGAAAGCCGGGCCGACGCTGCGCACGCAGGTGTTTCTGGCGGTGACGGCGGAGGAGGCGGGCCTGCTCGGTTCCGAATATTACGCCGCGAACCCGGTCTTCCCGCTGGAAAGCACGGCGGGCGGCCTCAATATCGATGCACTGTTCGTTTCGGGCGAGGCGCGCGATGTGATCGCAATTGGCGCGGGCAAAAGCGATCTGGACGATTACCTTTCTGCCGCGCTCGCCACGCAGGGCCGCCGCCTTTCGCCCGATACCGCGCCGCAGGCGGGCCGCTATTACCGATCCGACCATTTCAGCATGGCCAAGCGCGGCGTGCCGATGCTCTACCTCAAATCGGGCATTGACCTGATCGACGGGGGCGAGGAAGCGGGTCTTGCCTGGGGCCGCGCCTATGATGCGGTCTATCACGGCCCGGATGACGAGTTTGACGAAAGCTGGGACTGGCGCGGCGCGATGCGCGATTTGCAGCTGTATTTCACGCTGGGCCGGATGCTGGGCGACAGCGCCGACTGGCCCAATTGGCGCACGGGCGACGAGTTCCGCCAGCTGCGCGATGCCGCCTGTGCCGCATCCAGAAGGGGTTGCTGACAATGACATACCGTATGCCTGCCGAATGGGCCGAACAGGAATGGATCTGGATCGGCTTTCCCGCCGCTGCCGATCTGTGGAAAGACGATCTTGCGCCCGCGCAGGAACAGGTCGCCGCCTTTGCCAACGCCATTGCCGAAACAGGGCAAGAGGTGCGGCTGGTGGTGCAGGGTGATGTGGCCGAAGCGCAGGCGCGCGCGCTGGTTCTGCCGCAGGTCATCATCGAACAGCATCCCTATGGCGATATCTGGATCCGCGATACCGGCCCGCTGGTGCTGCTGAACGAAGCGGGTGAGCGCGCCGCGCGGCGGTTCGGCTTCAACGGCTGGGGCGGGAAATATCTGCTCGATGGCGATGCCGAAACCGGTGCGTCGCTGGTGGCGGCGGGCGGGCTGGCCGATCTGGGGCAGGCGGACTGGGTGCTGGAAGGCGGCGCGGTGGACAGCGACGGCACGGGCCTGATCGTGACGACCGCGCAATGCCTGCTCCACCCCAACCGCAACCCGCAGCTGAGCAAGGACGAGATCGCCGCACGGCTGAACCGCGATCTGGGCGCAGGCCGCGTTCTGTGGCTGGGCGATGGCCTGCTGGGCGACCATACCGATGGCCATGTGGACAATCTGGCGCGTTTCGTGGCGCCGGGCCGCATCGCCATTCCTGAAGGTGCGGGCGACGATGATCCCAACACCGCGACCTATGACGATGCCGCGCGGCGCGCCGCCGCCTTTGGCCTGGATGTGGTGCGCGTGCCCAGCCCCGGCCTGTACGGGGACAGCGACGATGCAGAGCCTGCCAGCTATATGAACTTCGTCATCGCCAACCATGTGGTGGTGGTGCCGATCTATGGCGCGGAAAATGACGCGGCGGCGGTGGAAGCCATCGGCGCGCTGTTTCCGGGGCGCCGCGCCGTGGGGCTGATGGCGGATGCGGTGCTGACCGGCGGCGGCAGCTTCCATTGTTGCAGCCAACACGTGCCGCTGGCGCTGTAGGGCGCGGGACGCGTTAACCTTTCGTTAGGGATTTTGGCGGAGAGGGGGTGGCATGAGCAAGGCCATCGCCCTCACCCGCCTCTATGCCGCCGATCCGGTGGACGCACTCCGCAGCGCTATCGTGCTGGTCTGTGCGGCGGCACTCATCCTTGCCGGGGCGGCGCTGCCTTTCTGACGCGAAAGTGACAAAGCTGACATCGTGACGATGGGCTTTTTCGCCAGATAACCATCGATTATCAAATATTTGGATGCTTCAAGCGAAGTTGACACTTCGCCGCCGCGCTTTGCGGCCTATCGGGGGTTCTGACAGGGGAAAGAGCCACAGCCGGGCTGCCATGGCTCCATCCGTGTAGGACAGTGCCCGTTCGCACGGATTACCGCAGATCAGGCGGCGTCGCTTCCCCTGAAATCAGTGCCACGGCATCGTCCAGCGTCATCACCTTCTGATGCTCGGCCCCCAATGTGCGCAGCGCAATCGTGCCTTCCTCCGCCTCGCGCTTGCCCACCACCAGCAGGAACGGCACCTTGGCAAGGGAGTGCTCGCGCACTTTGTAATTGATCTTCTCGTTGCGGGTGTCGGTATCGACGCGGATGCCCGCCGCGGCCAGCTTTTCCGCCACTTCAGCGGCATAGCCATCGGCATCGGACACGATGGTGGCGACCACCGCCTGCGTCGGCGCGAGCCAAGTGGGCAGGCGGCCGGCAAAATGCTCGATCAGAATGCCGATGAAGCGTTCATAGCTGCCGAAGATCGCGCGGTGCAGCATCACCGGGCGATGCTTTTCGCCATCTTCGCCCACATAGACCGCGTCGAGCCGTTCGGGCAGCACCCGGTCGGACTGGATCGTGCCCACCTGCCAGGTGCGGCCAATCGCATCGGTCAGGTGCCATTCCAGCTTGGGGGCATAGAACGCGCCTTCGCCCGGCAGTTCTTCCCAGCCATATTCGGGCGTTGCCAGTCCGGCTTCGATCACCGCATTGCGCAGTTCGGATTCGGCCTGATCCCACATTTCATCGGTGCCGAAACGCTGGTCGGGGCGCAGCGCCAGCTTGATCGCATAGGTGAAGCCGAAATCGCGGTAGATGCGGTCGGCCAGCTCGCAAAAGGCGCGCACCTCGCTCACGATCTGGTCTTCACGGCAGAAGATATGCGCATCGTCCTGCGTGAACTGGCGCACGCGCATCAGGCCGTGCAGCGCGCCATGCGGTTCGTTGCGATGGCAGCAGCCATTCTCATACAGGCGCAGCGGCAGATCGCGGTAGGAGGTGATGCCCTGCTTGAAGATCAGCACATGGGCGGGGCAGTTCATGGGTTTGAGCGCCATCCACTGGGCCTCGCCGCTGATAACCGGGCCGTCATCCTCCGTATTGGGAACCTCGTCGGGGATGACGAACATATTGGCGCGGTATTTGCCCCAATGGCCGCTCTGCTCCCACTGGCGGGCGTCCATCACCTGCGGGGTTTTGACTTCCTGATAGCCGGCGGCATCGATGGCGCGGCGCATATAGGCTTCGAGCGCGCGCCACACCTTGAAGCCGTTGGGATGCCAGAAGACCGATCCGTGCGCCTCTTCCTGCAAGTGGAACAGATCCATCTCGCGGCCCAGACGGCGATGGTCGCGCTTGGCGGCTTCCTCCAGCCGGGTGAGGTGCGCGTCCAATTGCTTCTTGTTCAGCCAGCCGGTGCCGTAAATGCGGGTGAGCTGCGCGTTCTTCTGGTCGCCGCGCCAGTATGCGCCCGCCACGCGCATCAGCTTGAAGGCCTGCGGATCGAGCTTGCCAGTGCTGGGCAGATGCGGGCCGCGGCACATATCAAGCCAGTCATCACCGCTCCAATAGACGGTCAGTTCCTCGCCTTCAGGAAGCTCCGCCGCCCATTCGGCCTTGAAGGTCTCGCCCTCTGCCGTCCAGCGGTCGATCAGCGCCTGCCGGCTCCACACTTCGCGGCGGAGCGGTTTGTCGGCGCGGATGATCTCGCGCATCTTCTCCTCGATCGCGGGCAGGTCTTCCATGCTGAAAGGCGCGCGGCTGGCAGGCGCCATGACGTCGTAATAGAACCCGTCATCGGTGGCCGGGCCAAAGGTGATCTGCGTGCCGGGCCACAGCGCCTGCACCGCCTCGGCCAGAATATGGGCGTAATCATGCCGGACGAGTTCCAGCGCGTCTGCCTCGTCACGCGCCGTGACCAGCGCCAGCTCGCAATCGCCGTCAAACGGGCGGGTCAGATCGCGCAGTTCCCCATCCACCCGCGCGGCCAGCGCCGCCTTGGCAAGGCCGGGGCCAATCGCGGCAGCAAGGTCAGCCGGGGTCGAACCCGCCGGCATTTCGCGGGCGGAACCATCGGGCAGGCGGATCGTGAGCATTTCGGACACGGGGGAAACTTTCCTTGGGCTGTGGCCGCTGGCATTACGGGGAGGCCGCGCTGCCTGCAACCCCGGCATCGCGCCAAGGGCTTTGCAAATCCGCGCCCCGGCATCTATCCTGCGCCCGGGCGCGGCATTTCAGGAGCAGGACAGGGCAGATGGTATCCCCGGACCTCAGGGAAAGGCTGCGCGATCCGGCCTATCGCGATCTGCACTTGGCGGCGGTGATGGCGATGCGGCAGGTGGCGGACATTCCCTGGTACGATGCGCATTTCCTGCGCTTCTACGAAACCGCCAAGCTATATCTGGCAGCGGTGCGGCCTGACGCGCTGGAATGCTTCGTGGACGGATTTGCTCCCTTGCGCACCCCGCCCGGCTTTACCGTGCAGGAGATCGAAGGGCTGTTCGGTGCCGCAGAACTTGAAGCGCTGCGCGCCGAAGTCGCCGGCCTGCCCGCGGCAAAACTGCGCGATGACGAGATCCGCACTTTCGGCCGCCACGTGGTGCAGGATCATCCGGCCTTCCTGGCGCTGCAACGCGAACTAACCCCCCGCGTCAGCGCATGGGCCGGGCAAGAGGTGGAGCCGGGCTACAATTTCCTCAGCCTCTACGGCAATTCCGGCCGCTGCGCGCTGCACATGGACCAGCCCATATCGATGTACACGCTGGACATCTGCATCGACCAGGACGTGGAATGGCCGATCTGGTTCAGCGACGTGGTCGACTGGCCGGACAGCGCCGCGATGGCCGCCTTCGATGCCGCCGATGTGAAGGCGCGGCTGCCTTTCACCGGCTATACGCTGCAACCGGGCAAGGCGATCCTGTTTTCCGGCAGCAGCCAATGGCATTACCGCGACGCCATGCCCCGCCCCGGCTTCTGCCACCTGTTGTTCTTCCACTATTACCCCAAGGGCTGTCTCGAACTGGTGGAATCGAGCAACTGGCCCCGGCTGTTCGATTTGCCGGAACTGGAGCCGCTGATCGACATATTCCGCGAAGCCTATCCCGAAGCGGTCGGTTTCCGCCCCGTTTTCGGGTAAGGCGCCGCGCGCGATGATCCGCCATTACCCCTTCGCAGGCCTCCACCTCGCATACCGCCACACATCCGGAACCGGCCCTGCCATCGTCTTCCTGCCCGGCTATATGTCCGACATGGCGGGCGGCAAGGCGACTGCCGTGTTCGATTGGGCGCAAGGCACCGGGCGCGAATGTCTGCTGCTCGATTATTCGGGCTGCGGGGGAAGCGGGGGCGACTTTGCCGAAGGCACGCTCAGCCGCTGGCGGGACGAGGTGCTGGCGCTGATCGGCGCGCAGCTGGCGGCGGATCGGGTGATCCTTGTCGGCTCCAGCATGGGCGGCTGGCTGATGCTGCTCGTGGGCCTTGCTCTGCAGAACCGGCTGGCCGGCCTTGTCGGCATCGCTGCCGCGCCCGATTTCACCGATTGGGGCTATTCGCCGGAACAGAAGGCGCAGCTGGCAGCAGGCGAAACCGTGTTCGAGGACAATCCCTATGGCCCCGAACCCACGCCGACCCATGCCGGTTTCTGGGCCGATGGGGAGCGGTTGAAGCTGCTGGATACGCCCATCGCGCTCACCTGCCCCGTGCGGCTGATCTACGGGCAGGAGGATGCCGATGTGCCGCCTGCCCTCTCGCTGCGGCTGGCAGCGGCCTTGCGTTCAGAGGATGTGCAGGTCACGCTGGTCAAAGGCGGGGATCACCGCCTGTCGCGCGCGGGGGATATTGCCCTGTTGCTGCGCACATTGGCCTCATTGGCCTGACTTGATGGCCTGAACGGATTTGTCGTCCATGCTCCTGATTGCCTCGCTTGCCTTTGCCCAGCTGACCATTCCGCTGAACCTGCCCACTTTCGGCAGCCCCGATGCGCCGCGCACCGCGCCGGTGGAGGTGCCGGCCGCCGATGCGCGGCTTGCCGCCTGCATGAGGCAGGCGCGCGACAATCCGGATGCAGCGGTGGTGGCCGCGCTGCAATGGCTGGAGGGTTTGATCGCGCCGGCAACAAGCGCGCCGCAGGAATGCCTCGGCTTTGCGCATACGCTGGCGGGCCGGTGGGGCGCGGCCGAAACCGCCTTTGTCGCCGCCCGCGATGCGCGGCTGGCGGGGGATGCAACGGAACGTGCCCGGCTCGGCGCCATGGCGGGAAATGCCGCGCTGGCTGGCGGGCGGCTGGAGCAGGCGCTGAACTTGCTCACAGCGGCGCAGGCTGATGCAGGCGCGGCCAGCAATGCCGATATGGCGGGCGCGATCGCGGCCGACCGGGCGCGGGCGCTGGTGGCGCTGGGCCGCGAACTGGACGGGGCGCAGGCGCTCGCCAGCGCACGCGATCTCGCCCCGCAGGATGCCACCGTCTGGCTGCTGTCGGCCACGCTGGCCCGGCGGATGGAAGATCTGGCCTCCGCGCAGGGATGGATCGTGAACGCCGCGCGGCTCGACCCGCGCAGCCCTGCCGTCGGCCTCGAAGCCGGGCTGATCGCCGCGCTGGCAGGGCAGGACGATACCGCCCGCCGGAACTGGCAATCGGTGATCGAAATGGCGCCGCAGTCTTCACAAGCCGATGCCGCGCGCCAATATCTGGCTCAGCTCGATAGCCAGCCGGAAAGCCCATGATCCCGCTCAGCGTCCTTGATCTCGTCCCGATCCGCGAAGGCAGCGATGCCCACGACGCGCTGGCCCAGGCCTGCGCCCTGGCGCGGGTGGCCGAGGAAGCGGGATACCGGCGCTATTGGGTGGCCGAACATCACGCCACACCCGGCATTGCCGGGGGTGCCACGGCGGTCGTTCTGGCCGCGATCGGCCATGCTACGCGCATGATCCGCATCGGGGCAGGCGGAATCATGCTGCCCAACCACAACCCCTTCGTGATTGCCGAACAGTTCGGCACGCTCGATGCTCTGTTTCCGGGCCGCGTCGATCTGGGGCTGGGCCGCGCGCCGGGCGCCGCGCCGATACTGGGGCAGGCGCTGCGCAAGGATCTGGGGCGCGCGGCCGAATATTTCCCTCAGGATGTGGTGGAACTTCGCGCGCTGCTGACGGGCGATATCGACCTGCCGATTTCCGCGACGCCCGGCCTGGGGGCAAAGGTGGATCTCTGGATGCTCGGCTCCAGCCTGTTTGGCGCGCAACTCGCCGCACGGCTGGGGCTTCCCTATGCCTTTGCCAGCCATTTCGCGCCCGATCACCTCGATGCAGCGCTTGCCACCTATCGCGAGCAGTTCCAACCCTCGGCCCAGCTTGATCAGCCCTATGCGGTGGCCGCGATGACGGTGATCTGCGCCGATACCGATTCGGAGGCGGAGCTTCTCGCCAGTTCGCAGGATCAGGCCTTCGTTCGCCTGCGCACCGGCGATCCGGGCAAGCTGCCGCCTCCCCTGCCCCATTACCGGCAATCGCTTTCGCTGTCCGAGCGGGGAATGCTTGAACGGCTGGGCGCAGCACGCGCGGTGGGATCGCCGCAGACGGTGCGTGACAAGATCGCCCGCTTCGTGGAAAGGACGCGCGCGGACGAGATCATCGTATCGGGCGCGACCTTCGATCCGCTGGCCCGCCAGGCCTCGCTGCGGCTCACCATGGAAGCCGTCGGCGGCACAGCCCTCGCCGCCTGAGCTTCGGGTTGGCTGACCCTCGCTACCCGGCGATCAGCCTCACGCGCGCAACCCCATGAAAAAGGGGCCGGAAGGTTTCCCCTCCGGCCCCTGTTTTCGTGTTGGTGAAACCGACCCTTAGCGGCCCGAACCCGGACCGTAGGTGATTTCCACGCGGCGGTTCTGCAGTTCGCGCACACCGTCGGCGGTGGGAACGCGGTTCTGCGTTTCGCCGAAGGCTTCGCTGCTGATGCGTGCCGCGGGGATGCCGCGACCGGTCAGATACTGCTGCACGGCTTCGTTGCGGCGCTGCGACAGGCCGACATTGTACTGGGCCGAGCCCGAACGGTCGGCGTGGCCGGCCAGCATGATCGCGGCGCTGCCGCAATTGCCGTAAGCCGTGACGGCCGAGTTCAGCACCGTGGCCGCTTCGGCCGTGATCGCCGAGGAATCCCAATCGAAGAACACGATGTAGGGGCCCTGGTTGCACTGCACCACCGGCGGCGGAGGCGGCGGCGGGGGAGGCGGCGGCGGGGGCGGCGGGGGAGGCGGCGGCGGGGGCGGCGGCGGCGGAGCCACAGCAGCCGGGGCCGGAGCGCCACCGAAGTTGTAGATCAGGCTGATCAGCGCGGAGTGCGTGGCCAGCGAGAACGAGGTCGCACGGCCCTGGCTGTCGGTCACGTTGAAGGTGTTGGTGTTGAAGTACTTGTACTTCAGGCCAACATCGAAATTGCGGCTGGCCGGAACACGCAGCGCGGCAATCGCCTGCCATGCCCAGGTGTGATCCGCATCATCGATATAGCCGGGGCCGGGCGAATAGATCGAGGTTTCGCCGCTCATCCAGGTGTGGCCGAAGCCGCCACCCACCGACAGGCCAACGCCTTCGTCACCGCCGAAGTCGACCAGCGCATTCGCCATCACCGAGGTGAGGCGCAGTTCGCCGCCAGCGACCGAGGTGCCGGTGAAGAAGTTGCCGTTGCGAACAGCTTCCGCGGTGCGCGGAATGCCGATGACGGTCGATGTGAGGAGCGTGGGGTCCCACTCCTTGTAGGAACCTTCCAGTTCGGCACGGACGGGGCCAAAGTCATAGCCGAGCACGCCGGCGACTTCCCAACCGGTTTCGCCTTCGATCAGCACCGCGTTCTGGGCAACGCCAGCATTGGTGGTGACGTCGAGTTCATACTCGTTCGGGAAAACAGCGCCGACATCGACACCGAAATACCCCTGACCATCCCTGGCCATTGCAGGTGCCGAAAGGGCAACGGCTGCAACGCCAAGGCCAAGCGCAAATTTCTTCATAGTTTATTCCCCTTTGAACCTTCGAAGACGGTCATAATTGCTCATGCCAATTGTGGCAACCGTAACCGGTTATCCAGCATATGTGACAGCCGGTGGTTTCAACGATTTGAAGCCCCATATCGCAAACCTATGCCGCACTTGCGGTTCCCGGCAACGCCCCTTTTCGCGCAGTTTCGGGCGATAATGGAGCTTTTCACCCGCCATCGTTGCCCAAATGCAACATTTGCGCGATTTCCATGCGTGGCGGGCAAACTCTGCTGCATTGCAGCGGCGTTGGGCTGCCAAGGCGGCCCTAGAGGGCCAATTCGCCCGATTCTCCGGTGCGTATCCGCACCACTTCGGGCAGGTCGAGAACGAAGATCTTGCCATCGCCGATTGTATCGGTGCTGGCGGCGTGGCGGATTGTCTCGATGACTTGGGGCGCCAGCTCGTCGCTCGTGGCGATCTCCAGCCGGACCTTGGGCAGCATATTCACCGCATATTCGGCGCCGCGATAAATCTCGGTCTGGCCCTTCTGCCGGCCAAAACCCTTGGCCTCGGATGCGGTCATGCCGGCGATCCCGATCCCGGCCAGCGCCTCGCGCACGGCTTCCAGCTTGAAAGGCTTGATCACCGCAATCACCAGTTTCATCGCATATCCCCTTGGTCAGTGCCCCGGCAGCCGCGCCTTCCCCCGGCGTCTGCCGCCCCTCTCATAATCGGCCTCTGCGCCGCGATGGCAACAAAAAAGGGCCGGAGCGGCTGGCTCCGGCCCAAAGTTTGTTCGTTCGCAGGAGGAACGAGTGGAGGCGGGACCGAGGGGAGAGGAGGAGGAGGTTCCCGGTCCCGCCAAGCTTCAACTCAGTTGTAGGCGCGCTCGCCGTGTTCGGAGATGTCGAGGCCGTTGACCTCTTCCTCTTCGGTGACACGCAGACCGATGGTCAGCTTCACGAGGTAGCCCGCAATCAGCGTGCCGATACCGGCCCACAGGATCGTGACGATTACGCTGAAGGTCTGGATCCAGAGCTGTGCGCCCATGGCGGTCGAACCGTCGCCAGGGCCGCCCAGGAACGGCTGGTAGACAACCGCGGTGCCGATGGCGCCGACGATGCCGCCGATCCCGTGGATGCCGAAGGCGTCCAGCGAGTCGTCATAGCCGAACTTCGCCTTCATCTTCGCCACGAAGACGTAGCAGACGATGGAGGAGACGATGCCGAGCAGGATCGCGCCGAACGGGCCGGAATTGCCCGCCGCCGGGGTGACGGCGACGAGGCCCGCGATAATGCCCGAGGCAAAGCCCAGCGCCGAACCCTTGTGGCCGGCCAGCTTTTCCACGACCATCCAGGTGAGCGCAGCGGCAGCGGTGGCCACGAAGGTGTTGATCATGGCAAGACCAGCCGAACCATCAGCCTCCAGCGCCGAACCGGCGTTGAAGCCGAACCAGCCCACCCACAGCAGGCCAGCGCCCACCAGCGTCAGCGTCAGGCTGTGCGGCGGCATCGGCTCCTGCGGGTAACCACGGCGCTTGCCCAGCAGATAGGCGAGGACGAGGCCCGAGATACCGGCATTGATGTGCACCACGGTGCCGCCGGCGAAGTCGAGCGCGCCATCTTCGAACAGCAGGCCGCCGCCCGCCCACACCATGTGCGCGATCGGGAAATAGACGATGGTCAGCCAGATCGGCACGAACAGCATCAGCGCGCTGAACTTCATGCGCTCGGCCGTCGCACCCAGGATCAGGGCGGCGGTGATCGCGGCGAAGGTCATCTGGAAGCTGATGAAGACATACTTGCTGATGACTTCATCGGTAAAAGTGGCGGCCGTGCTGGACGCATCGGTGCCCATCAGGAAATAGCTGCCGCCCGAAATGAACAGGCCCAGCGTGCCTTCATAGGTGGTGTCGCCAAAGGCGAGCGAGTAGCCCCACATCACCCAGATCAGCATGGCAAGACAGGCCGTCGCGCCGACCTGCGTCATGGTGGAGAGCATATTCTTGGAACGCGTCAGGCCGCCATAGAACAGGGCGAGGCCCGGCAGGATCATGAGCAGCACCAGAAGGGTGGCGGTCATCATCCAGGCGTTGTTGCCGGGATTGGGCACGGCTTCGACCACTTCGGCCGCTTCCTGTGCAAAGGCCGCCGTAGCGGTCAGCATGGATGCACCGAGCGTTGCGGCGCCATACATGAGTTTGCGGATCATTGTGTTACCCCTTTGTCCGAAAAGCACTGGTCAAAGCGCGGTTTCGCCGGTTTCGCCGGTGCGGATCCGGGTCGTCGACATGAGGTCGAGGACGAAGATCTTGCCGTCGCCGATGCTTTCCGTGCTGGCGGTCGCCTGAATGGTTTCCACGACCTTGGGCATAAGCTCGTCGCTGACGGCGATTTCGAGCTTCACCTTGGGCAGCATATTCACCGAATATTCGGCCCCGCGGTAAATCTCGGTCTGGCCCTTCTGCCGCCCGAAGCCCTTGACTTCGGACACAGTCATGCCCGCAACGCCCAGCGCGCCAAGCGCTTCACGCACTTCGTCGAGCTTGAATGGTTTGATGATGGCGATGATGAATTTCATCACTGACCCCTGTTGCTTCTACCGGAGACGGTCCCGGCCAAGCGAGGGCAATGCAAAGGCCGTGCCAGTTTCCCGCAAGAGGGGCTCAACGGACTGTTAACAATTAGGACAGGGGCAAGATCGTCCGCGACACGCCCGAATCTTGTGCAGTTGCACAAAAATTAGGCACCCACCCCCCGCTTCGTGAGCTCCAGTTCGGCACGCACCGGCAGGTGGTCGGATGCAGCGACAGCGAGCGCGCTGCGGTGCACTTCGCATCCCGCACAGCGCCAGTGCGGCGAATGCACGATCCGGTCGAGCGGGGCGAGCGGGCGGCTGCCGGGAAAGGAGCGGCCGGGGGCAAGCACTTCCCACCCCTGCCCGAACGAGCGCAGCGCCCCGCCGCGCGGCGACCATTCGTTGAGGTCGCCCAGGATCACCGCCGGCGCATCCCCATGCGCCAGCACGCCGCACACGGTTTCGATCTGGCGGCGGCGCAGCAGCCCCGACAGGTCGAGATGCATCCCCACCACATCGAATTCGCAGCCTTCCTTCGACAGCCGCGTGTGCACCGCGCCGCGCGGTTCGAGCGAAGGGAGCGTTATCGGGGCGGCGTCCACAATGTCGATCCCGCGCTTCACCAGAATGGAATTGCCGTGCCAGCCCATTCCCCCTGCCCGCATCGCCAGCGGCACGATCTGCCAATGCGTCTCGATCAGCATATCGCGCGGGATCACCGCGGCGCGCGGGCCGAAACGCTGATCGGCTTCCTGCAAGGCCACCACATCGGCATCAAGCTCGTGCAGCACGCGCACGATCCGGTCGGCATCGTGCCGCCCGTCAATCCCCACGCCCTTGTGGATGTTGTAGCTGGCGAAAGTCAGCTTCATCCCGCGCATTTTCCATCAACCGGCATGGGACTACAGGTAGGTCGGCCCTGCCCGATTGTCACCTGCCGCCAATCACCGTTCCTTGGTGGCGGAAAAAGCGAGGTCGGGATTCTTCTCTGCCGCGTAATTCACATCCCAGGGGCTTTTTGCCATGAACACCAGATCGCCGTCGCGGTCTTTCGCCAGATTGGGGCGGTTGAATTCGGCAAAGCTGCGCTGCGCCGCCTCGCTGCCCCTGATCCAGCGCGCGGTGGCAAAAGGCGAGGGTTCGAGCACCGCCTCCACCTTGTATTCGGCTTCCAGCCGCGAAATCAGCACTTCCAATTGCAGCTGGCCCACCACGCCCACGATCCACTGGCTGCCGATTTCGGGATAGAAAACCTGGATCACCCCTTCTTCGGACAAGTCATCCAGCGCTTTACGCAATTGCTTGGTCTTGGTGGGATCCTTCAATTGCACCCGGCGCAGGATTTCGGGGGCGAAATTGGGCAGGCCGGTGAAGCGGATCTGGTTCTTTTCCGAAAGCGTATCGCCCACGCTCAAGGTGCCGTGATTGGGGATGCCAATAATGTCGCCAGCCTCTGCGGTATCCGCCAGCTCGCGGTCCTGCGCGAAGAACAGGATGGGCGAATGCACCGCAATCGGCTTGCCGAGGCCCGATGGCACCAGCTTCATGCCGCGTTTGAAGGTGCCCGACACCTGCCGCATGAAGGCGATGCGGTCGCGGTGGTTGGGGTCCATATTGGCCTGCACCTTGAAGATGAAGCCGGTCACCTCGTCGCGTTCCGGGCTGATCAGCTCCTCGCCCGCAGGCTGCGGGCGCGGCGGTGGGGCATAGCGGGCGATGGCATCAATCAATTCCTCGACGCCGAAGTTCTTGAGCGCCGATCCGAAATAGACCGGCGTCAGATCGCCGTGGCGGAAGGCTTCCAGATCAAACTCCGGGTAACCGCCGCGCGCCAGCTCGATTTCCTCGGCAAAGCGCGCAGGGATGGCGGCATCGGTTTCGCGGGTGCCGAGAAATTCGCGGCTCGGCCCTTCGGGGCGGCTGACCGTTTCGGTCGCGAAATCGAGCAGGCCTTCAAACTCGCCGCCCATGCCGATGGGCCACATTTGCGGGGATACATCGAGCGCCAGCATATCGGCCACTTCGTCGAGCAGTTCGAACGGATCGCGCCCTTCGCGGTCGACCTTGTTGACGAAAGTGATGATGGGCACGGAGCGCAAGCGGCAGACCTCGAACAGCTTGCGCGTCTGCGGTTCGATCCCCTTGGCCGCATCGATCACCATGATGGCCGAATCGACCGCTGTCAGCGTGCGGTAGGTATCTTCGCTGAAATCCTCGTGCCCCGGCGTGTCGAGCAGGTTGAAGGTGATGCCGTCCTTCTGAAAGGTCATCACGCTGGAAGTGACCGAGATGCCGCGCTGCTGTTCGATCTTCATCCAGTCAGACCGGGCGCGCCGCGCGGCGCCGCGCGCCTTCACCTCGCCCGCCAGATGGATCGCGCCGCCTTGCAGCAGCAGCTTTTCGGTAAGCGTGGTTTTGCCTGCGTCAGGATGCGAGATGATCGCGAAGGTGCGGCGGTTGGACGTCATGATTGAACTTTCTTCTCCCCTCCCGCCTGCGGGAGGGGCCGGGGGTGGGCCTGTTCCCAAAACATCGCGCCAGGGGCAGGCCCACCCCTAACCCCTCCCGCGAGCGGGAGGGGAACTATCCGCGCAGCTCCGCGCCCAGCTTGGCCGCTGCCGCGACCACCTTGTCCGAAATGGCTTTCAGATCGGCATCCTTGAAGCTGGCTTCGCCCGGTTGC
Source organism: Alteraurantiacibacter palmitatis (assembly GCF_037154115.1). Lineage (NCBI taxonomy): Bacteria > Pseudomonadati > Pseudomonadota > Alphaproteobacteria > Sphingomonadales > Erythrobacteraceae > Alteraurantiacibacter > Alteraurantiacibacter palmitatis. The sequence continues at coordinate 133,844 of NZ_JBANRO010000004.1, forward strand.
AGCGTGACCTCGATCGCCAGCGACTTCTTGCCATCGGGCACGCCCGCGCCTGCGAACAGGTCGAAGATGCGCGCATCGGCAATGCTCACCTTGTCCGCGCCCCTGACGCTGCGCAGCAGATCGCCCGCAGGCAGATCGGCGGGCACCAGGAAGGCGAAATCGCGCGTCACCGCTTGCAGCGCGGGCGGGGCGTAATGCGGGCGGGCAAAGCTGGCCGCGCCCTTCTTCGCCGGGATCGCATCGAGGAACAGTTCGACCGCCATCACCGGGCCATCGACATCGAACGCGGCCAGCGTAGCGGGGTGCAGCGCGCCGAAGCGGGCGAGCACAACCTTCGGCCCCAGCCGCAAAGTGGCAGACTGGCCGGGGTGGAACTGATCGCCCGCCTCGCCGGCGATTTGCAGCTTGTCGACCGGCGCGCCCGCTTCGGCCAGCAGGGCCAGCGCCTCGGCCTTGGCGTCGAAGGCGTCGAACTTTACCGCCTTGCCCGTGGCCCAGCCACGCGGGGTCTTTTCGCCCGCCAGCACCACGGCCAGCGCGGCGCGCTCGTCGCTCGCGCCATCAGGGCTGCGCAGATAGCGGCGGCCGATTTCGAACAGGCGCGAGCCGGCCGCGCCGCGATCGGCATTGCGCTTGGCCGCAGCCAGCAGGCCGGGGATGAGCGAGGGGCGCATTGCCTTCATGTCTTCGCTGATCGGGTTGTCGAGCACCCATACTTCGTCAGGCTCAGCATGAGCGGAACGGGTAGCAAAATGCTCCGCCTGCGCCACCGGCAGGAAGGACCATGTCACCGCCTCGTTCAGCCCGCGCGCGGCCGCCGCGCGGCGCAGGCGGCGCTCCATTTGCTGCTGCGGCGTGGCGGTGGGACGGGCCACGCCGTCGGCACGCGGCAGCGGCACGCTGGCCACCTTGTCCAGCCCATGGATGCGCACCACTTCCTCGACAATGTCGGGCGCGCCGTCCACATCGTGGCGGCGCAGCGGCACGGTCACCTGCCAATCGGGCGAGACGCTGAAATCGAGCGCTGAGAGGATGCGGCGCTGTTCGCTCTCCTCCACCGCCACGCCGCCCAGCTTCTGCGTCAGCGCGGGGTCATAGGCGATGACCTTGGGCGTGGCGGGCGGCGAACCGGCGCGCACCACATGGCTCGCCTCGCCCCCGCACAGCCGCAGGATCAGGCTGGTGAGCCCGTCCAGCCCGCCATCGAGCCAGGCCGGGTCCACCCCGCGTTCAAACCGCGTGCGCGCATCGCTGGCGAGGCCGAGGCGGCGCCCGGTCACGCCAATGCTTTCCGGGTTGAAATAGGCGATTTCGAGCAGGACATCTCTCGTCCCCTCGGTCACGCTCGAATGTTCACCGCCCATGATCCCGGCAATGTCGTGCACTTGCTCATCGTCCGCGATCACGGTCATGCTGGAATCGAGCGTATAGGTCTTGCCGTTCAGCGCCAGCACCTCTTCGCCATCCCTGGCGCGGCGGGCAACAACCGCGCCGGTCAGCTTGGCGAGGTCATAGACGTGCGCCGGGCGGCCAAAGGCCAGCATCAGGTAATTGGTGATGTCCACCAGCGCACTGATCGGGCGCTGGCCGGCTGCCTTCAGCCGCGCCTGCATCCAGTCGGGCGAAGGGCCGTTTGTGACGCCGCGGATCACCCGGCCGTAGAAGGCAGGGCAGCCTTCGGGATCGTCGGTGCGGATTTCCACGGGGCAGGGGAATGTCCCCTCGATCCGGTCATCGCGCAGCGGCTTCAGCGTGCCCAGCCCTGCCGCCGCCAGATCGCGGGCAATGCCATACACCCCCATGCAATCGGGCCGGTTGGGCGTGATCGCCACATCGAACACGGGGCTGGTGCCGTGATAATCGGCAAAGGGCGTGCCCACCGGCGCATCATCGGGCAGTTCGATGATGCCTGCGTGGTCATCGCCCAGCTCCAGCTCGCGGCTGGAGCACATCATGCCGTTCGATTCCTGTCCGCGAATGGCGCTTTTCTTCAGCACCATGCCGTTGGCGGGCACCACCGCGCCGGCCGTGCCCAGCACGCCCTTCATCCCTGCGCGGGCATTGGGCGCACCGCACACGACCTGAAGCGGATTGCCATCGCCGGCATCCACGGTGAGCACTTGCAGCTTGTCCGCATCGGGATGCGGGCGGGCGGTGAGCACATGGGCGACACGAAAACCGGCGAGCTTTTCCGCCGGGTCTTCAATGCCTTCCACCTCATGACCGATGGCGTTGAGGGCACCAGCAATCTGCGCGGTATCCGCCTCGGTGTCGAGGAAGTATTTCAGCCATTCGAGCGAGAACTTCATGCCCGTGCTCCTACGCCGCCGGACAATGTCGGCTGATCGAACGGCGAGAAGCCGTAATGCGCCAGCCAGCGTGCATCGCCATCAAAGAAGGCGCGCAGATCATCCATCCCGTATTTCAGCATGGCCAGCCGGTCCACGCCGAGGCCAAAGGCAAAGCCCTGCCATTCATTGGGATCAAGGCCCGACATTTCGATCACCCGGCGGTTGACCATGCCGCTGCCCAGCAATTCCATCCAGCCGTGCCCCGGTTCATCCCCGCTCCCGCCCAGCACGCGGCGCGAACGGCCATCGGGCGTCTTTTCGATGGCAAAGCCCACATCGACTTCCACCGATGGTTCGGTGAAGGGGAAATAGCTGGGGCGCAGGCGCAGCACGATGTCCTCGCGTTCGAAAAACGCCTTGAGGAAGGTTTCCAGCGTCCATTTCAGATGGCCCAGATGGATGTCGCGGTCGATCACCAGCCCTTCGATCTGGTGGAACATCGGCGTGTGCGTGGCGTCGCTGTCACTGCGGTAGACGCGGCCCGGCGCGATGATGCGCAAAGGCGCGCCTTCCGCCAGCATGGTGCGCACCTGCACAGGGCTGGTATGCGTGCGCAGCAGCATCTTGCCGCCTTTCGGCGCCTGATCCGGAAAATAGAAGGTGTCGTGCATCGCCCGCGCCGGGTGGCTTTCTGGCATATTGAGCGCGGTGAAATTGTACCAGTCGTCCTCGATCTCCGGACCCGTAGCCACGGCAAAGCCCAGATCGGCAAAGATTTCGGCCAGCTCGTCCATCACCTGCGAAACCGGGTGCACGCTGCCGCGCGCGGCTTCGGGCGCGGGCAGCGTCAGATCGACACGCTCGGTCGCAAGCCGCTCGGCCAGTTCGGCCGCTTCGAACGCCTGCTTGGCGCTGGCCAGCGCTTCGGCCACGGCTTCGCGCAAGCCCTGGATCGCGGGGCCTTTGGCCTGCCGCTCCTCCGGGCTCATCGCGCCCAGCGTTTTCAGCAGCGCGGACACGCTGCCCTGCTTGCCCAGCAGGCCAACGCGCAAGGCTTCCAGTGCGGCAGGATCGGCAGCGGCAGCGATTGCGGCCAGCGCCTCGCGCTTCATGGTTTCAATGTCAGACATGGTTCGTGGTCAGTCACAAGGTTTGCGGCAGATAATGGCTGGCGCGCCTGTTAGCCGCCCCGCGCGCTGCACCCAAGCCTTAAATGGCAAGACCTAGCCAGCAACCCCCGCGCCATCGGCATAACGCAGCACGGTGGGCATATCGGTTTGCGGAAGGACACCCTGATCGACCATGCGGCGCGCCATGATCCGGTCGAGCACCGGGTGCGGCGTGTCGGCATAGTCGGTTGGCGTCATCCCCATGAAGCTGCGGAAATCGCGCACGAAATGGGCATGGTCGAAATATTGTTCGTCAAGCGCGCTGCTCCAGCTGCGCCCGCTGCCATCGGCCGGCGGCAACACCATGAACCGCGCCAGACTGCGCAGGAATCGCTGCCGGCGCAGCAGCTTCTTGGGCGCAAAGCCGAAATGGCGCGCGCAAAACCGCTCCAGCGAACGGCGGTTCATGCCCAGCCTGCGGCCCAGCTCCTCCACATCGCCTACCGCCGGATCGCGCAGCACTTCATGGCAGCGCTCCACCATGGGATCGGGCGGGCCAAAGTGGACGTCCTGTTGCAGGAGATAGGAATTGATCTGACGGGCGATGGCATCGGCTTCCACCCCTTGCTGCCGCACAATGTCGAGGATGGGGGCGAAATGCGCCAGCGCCTGCACCTGGCTGCCGTCAACAATCCGGTCGGCCAGCTCGCGCGCGTGCAGCCGGACATAGCGCGCCCATCCCGCCGGTTGCAGCCCCAGCCCCCACAGGCGCGAGCGCCACAGGGTAAATCCGATCGCGCGGCTGGTGGGGCCGCTCACCACAAAGGGAAAAGTCGGGCGTGTCGCCTCGGGAATGACACCGGCATCCGGCGGCCTGCCGCTTTGGGTAAAGCGCATCGTGGCCCATTCGGGGTGCAGCCAGTCATCCACCCGCGCGCCTTCAAGGCAATCGATCTCGAAGGAATAGAGCGCGGTGAAATAAGGCTGCAATGCGCCCGACAGCGCGTAGAATTGCACCCTAACCTCAATCGGCTCCGTCATTTGCGCAACCCAGCCCTGTCTGTGCCGAACCATTGGTGCCGGGCCGGATTCGGCTCCGCTCAATGCGACACATTATTACGCGCCACTGCCCGGATGGTTCCCATCAAGACCAGTTTTTTGCACGCCGCCTGTTACAATCGCACTCGGAATAATGACAAGCACCGTTAGGGCGCGGCGGCTGTCTTGCCGCACAGGACTGGCGCTGTTTCACATCGCTTTCGCCGACTGGATCGTTTCAGATCGGGTGGAAGGGATAGAGACATGAAGACGCGAACCGGATGGGCCTGTGCAACTGCGCTGGCCCTCGCCTGCGGGGCGATGCCCGCACTTGCCAACGACAATGCCGTGCAACTTGTCCGGTGCGAACAGAGCCTGGGCAGCGTGGCGTTGGTGGACGGCGCGAATGCCGGGTGGAGCCAGTGGAACCTGGGCAGCCCGCGCGCGCTGCTGATGCGCCTTGCAACCGAATCGGGATGCTTCACCCCGCACAGCGGCGGCAACGAGCCTGCGCGCTTTCTGATGACCGCCATCGCCGGGACCCAGGAAGAAGTGGATCAGGGCGTGGAACTGGCGCGCGGCGCCGCCACCGAAGCGCTGGTGCGCAGCGGCGCGGCGTCATCCGTCCTGCGCAGCGTGCCCTTTGGCGGCGCGGCGCTGGGGATGCTGGGCGGGCTGGGCGGCCGGCGCACCACGGTGGCCGCCGGCCTGACCGTGGTGAGCCCGGCCAATGGCCAGCCGCTTGCCACCGGCAGCGGATCGGTCACGCGATCCTCGCTGACATTTCGTGGCAATAACGGATCATGGGCGCGCGATGTGGCGGGCACCACGGGCTATGCCAACAGCAGCGAGGGGCAGCGCCTGACCGAAGCCTTCATTCTCGCCTTCAACCAGATCGTGGCGCAGAGCGCCGCGCTGGCCGCGGCTCCGCAACCGGGTGCCGCGGCAGCAGCTCCGGCTCCAGCGCCGGGGGCGACCACGGCGGTTGCCACGGTGATGCGCGCCGGCCCTGCCGAAAGCGCCGCCGAAGTGCGCGACCTGCGCGCAGGCACCGCCCTGAAGCTCACCGGCAACCGCGACGGACTGTGGATCGAGGCGGAGGACAATTTCGGCACCAAGGGCTGGGTATCGGTCGAAGACCTGCAATAGCCCCCTTTTCAGGGACGGCCTTCTGAACCGGCGCTGCGCCTCTCGGCAAACGACCCTTGCCCCTGCGGTGTTCGGAACAGACGAAGGGCGCGGATGGCCCAAACCATCCGCGCCCTTCATTTTGTCTTGTGGTCAGACGACCGCAACGCGCAGGCAGCTTACGCGGGAAGCGCGCTCTTGGCCTGGCGGATGATCGCGGTGAAGGCATCGGCCTGGTTCATCGCCAGATCGGCCATCACCTTGCGGTCCAGTTCAATGCCGGCCAGCTTGGCGCCGTGCATGAACTGCGAATAGGTCAGGCCTTCCACGCGGACCGCGGCGTTGATGCGCTGGATCCACAAAGCGCGGAAATTGCGCTTCTTCACCTTGCGGTCGCGGTAGGCATACTGGCCGGCCTTCTCGACCGCCTGCCGCGCTACGCGGATGGTGTTCTTGCGGCGACCGCGATAGCCCTTGGCCTGGTCCAGAATCCGCTTGTGCTTGGCGCGGGTGGTAACACCCCTCTTGATACGGCTCATCCGTCAGTACTCCTTAATTCAGGCCGTAGGGCGCCCAAAGCTTGATCGTCTTCGCATCTGCGTCAGAGATCACCTTGGTGCCGCGCTGCTGGCGGATGTACTTGGCGTTGTGGCTGATCAGGCGGTGGCGCTTGCCGGCCACACCGTGCTTGACCTTGCCATTGGCGGTGATCTTGAAGCGCTTCTTCACACCGCTCTTGGTCTTCAGCTTGGGCATTTTCGTCTCCTTTGTCAGGGACACGTCCGACCAGCCCTGGCAGCCCTTGTGGCCAGACCGGCGGTGAATCACGTGTCAGTGAAGGTGGGGCCGATAGGCGTTGGTCGCGCAAAAGGCAAGCCGGATCGGATCAGTGCGCGTGATCGTCGTGCGCGTCCTTGCCGCTCATCGCGGCGAGCACATCCTCAAGCCGCGCCGGATCGCCCAGCGCCAGCACATGACCTTCGGATGCATCGTGCAGCGGTTCGCCGTTCCAGTCGCACATCATGCCGCCTGCGCCTTCCACCACGGGCACCAGCGCGGCGTAATCGTGCAGCTTCAGCCCCGCTTCGCACACGATGTCGATATGGCCGCTGGCAAGACAGGCGTAATTGTAGCAATCGCCGCCCATCACCATGCGCTTGTGATCGGTCTTGGCCGCCAGCGCCATGAACACTTCGCCTTCCTGCTGGCTGAAATAGTGCGGGCCGGTGGTGGCGATGGTGGCGCGCGAAAGGTCGCGGCAGGCGCGCGCGGACACAGGCTGCCCGTTCAGCGTGGTGCCCTGCCCGGCCACGCCCAGCCACCGTTCCTTCAGCACCGGCTGATCGATCAGGCCCAGCACGGGAAAGCCATCCACCAGCAGCGCGATCAGCGTGCCGAAGGTGGCGCGCCCGGCCAGAAAGGCGGTGGTGCCGTCAATGGGGTCGAGCACCCATTGCCGCCCCGAACGGCCCTTCTCCTCGCCAAACTCTTCGCCAAACACGCCGTCTTGCGGGACTTCGGCCTTGAGGATGCGGCGCATCGCTTCTTCGGCGTTGCGGTCCGCCAGCGTGACGGGGGTCGCATCCTCCTTCGCCTCGCTGGAAACGGGCGTGCGGAACAGCGGCAGGATCTCGGCCCGCGCGGCGTCGGCCAGTCGGTGCGCCAGCGCGATTTCGGCGGCGAGGTTCATTGAGGCGGCATCCTCTCAGCCGCGGGCGTGCTCACCGGATCGCCCGCATCGTGCACACGGACAACGATGGCGCGAATCCCTTCCGCCCCGGCGCGCGGCGTGTGCACCGTGCGGCGCGGAATGACGAAGCTTTCGCCTGGCCCCAATTCGCGCGGCTCCATCCCGTCAATATCGAGCACCGCGCTGCCGCCCAGCACGTAGAGATATTCCTCCCACTCATGCCAATGCGCCTCGCCCACGGCATTGGGCGGCAGGTGGAGATCGGCCACGATCAGCTCATGCCCCGGCGCGGCGTGGGTTTCCTCGGTAAACACGGGGTTGGAGCCGAAAGGCGGCTGATGGATCGCGGGCTGGGCATGGGCAGGCGCCGCAGAAGCGGCGAGCAATACGAGGGGAGCCAGCGCGCGCATCGGATCAGTCGAACAGGCTCGACACGCTGCTTTCGTCCGCGATGCGACGCACCGCTTCGCCCACCAGCGGGGCGATGGTGAGCACGCGGATCTTGGAGGACGTGCGCGTCGCCTCGGTCGGCAGGATGGTGTCGGTAATCACAAGTTCCTTCATGCACGAACCCTCGATCCGCGCCACCGCGCCGCCTGACAGCACGCCGTGCGTGATATAGGCCGCCACGCTCTTCGCGCCCGCTTCCAGCAGCGCTTCGGCCGCGTTGCACAGAGTGCCGCCCGAATCGATGATGTCGTCGATCAGGATGCAATTGCGCCCCTTCACCTCGCCGATGATGTTCATCACCTCGCTCTCGCCCGGACGCTCGCGGCGCTTGTCCACAATCGCCAGCGGGGCGTTGTCGAGCCGCTTGGCCAGCGCGCGGGCGCGCACCACGCCGCCCACATCGGGGGAGACGACCATAAGATCGTTCTCGCCGTAACGGGCCTGAATGTCCGCCGCCATCACGGGGGCTGCATAGAGGTTGTCGGTGGGGATATCGAAGAAACCCTGAATCTGGCCGGCGTGCAGATCCACCGCCAGCACGCGGTTGGCGCCCGCCTGCGTGATGAGGTTCGCCACCAGCTTGGCCGAAATCGGCGTGCGCGGGCCGGGTTTGCGATCCTGCCGGCCGTACCCGAAATAGGGCACCACCGCCGTGATCCGCTTGGCCGAGGCGCGTTTGAGCGCGTCGATGCAGATCAGCAATTCCATCAGATTGTCGTTCGCCGGATAGCTGGTGGATTGCACCACGAACACATCCTCGCCACGCACATTCTCGTGAATCTCGACGAAGATTTCCTCGTCCGCAAAGCGGCGCACGCTGGCATCGGTCAGCGGCACTTCGAGATAGCCGGCAATGGCGCGGGCAAGCGGCAGATTGGCATTGCCGGACATGATCTTCATGGGCGTTCAAGACCTGTAATGACGCATGGGGGCGGAATCGTTGCCATGCCTCTAGCCCAGCGTCACATTATTGCAAACCATGGGCGCGCGGCGGATCGGGGGAAAGGCAGGCTCAACCCGCCTGCGGCACACCGTGTTCGCCCCTTATCCAGCGAATCGTGCCGGTGGACGCGCGCATGACCACGCTGTGGGTGGACAGCGCGTGGCGCCCGTCCTTGCGGCGAATGTGGCGCACCCCGTCAAGCAGGCTGCCATCGGTCACGCCCGTGGCCGCAAAGATGCAGTCGCCGCGCGCCAGATCCTCCAGCCGGTAGATGCGATCGAAATCGGTAATGCCGCATTCATGCGCGCGGCGGCGCTCGGCCTCGGTGCGGAACATCAGCCGCCCTTCGAACTGCCCGCCAAGGCAGCGCAGCGCCGCTGCCGCCAGCACGCCTTCGGGTGCGCCGCCCGACCCCATGTAGAGGTCGATCCCGCCATCGGGATCAGCAGTGGCAATCACCCCGGCAATATCACCATCGCCCAGCAATTGAATGCCGCAGCCCAGCTCCCGCAATTTGCCGATCAGATCAGCATGGCGCGGCCGGTCAAGCACGCTGACCATCAGCTGGTCGGGTGCAACGCCCTTGGCGGCGGCCACCGCCGCGATGTTTTCCTCTGGCGTCTTGGCAAGGCTGACGATTCCATCGGGAAAACCGGGGCCGACCGCGATCTTTTCCATATAGACATCGGGCGCCTTGAGCAGGCAGCCCTTGCCCGCGATCGCCAGCACGGTCAGTGCATTGGCCCCGGCCTTCGCGGTGATGGTGGTGCCTTCCAGCGGATCGACCGCAATGTCGATTTCCGGCCCGGCCAGACCTTCGCTGGCCTGCGCTGCGCCCAGCTTTTCCCCGATATAGAGCATGGGTGCGTGGTCGCGCTCGCCTTCACCGATCACCACTGTGCCATCGACCGGCACAAGATCGAACGCGGCGCGCATGGCCCTAACCGCCGCGTCATCGGCCGCCGTCTCGTCTCCCCGGCCCACCTGTCGCGCCGCCGCCATCGCCGCCGCTTCGGTGACTCGCACCATTTCCAGCGTCAGCACCCGGTCGAGCGGGGATGTCGTCGCGGCAAGTGTGGCGGTATCGTTCACGGGCAATTCACTCGGGCAAGGGGAGGTTGCCGGCGGGATTAGGACGGGGTGGCAGCGATGTCGAGATCATTGGCGCATTACGCCGTGCTTGCGGCGCTGGCTGGGGCTCTGTCCGTGCCCTTGGCCGCGCCCCTGGCCGCGCAGCAGGCCGCGCCCGCCATCACGGCAGAGGAAGCGCTGGAAAACGCCCGTTCTCTCTGGAGCACAAGGCCGGAGCCCGAAGTGGACCCTTGCGCGCAGGCCGAAGCCAATCCCGATGTGATCGTGGTCTGCCGCCGCTGGGAAAGCGGGGAGCGCTATACCTTCGCGCGCCCGGTGCAGGCGGATACCGATGTCACCGGCAGCGGCGCGCCGCGCCCGCCCGAATTCGACAATTCCTGCCTGCGCACGCTGGGCCGCGAAAACTGCATCATGCTGGGCAGTGTGCCGCCGCCTGCCGTGATGGTGGACTTCTCCGCTTTCCCCGAAACGCCAGCCGGATCGGATGCGGCGCGCTATGGCGGGCCAACCGATGCGCGCGAAGCCGCCTCCGATTAACCCAGCAGCGGCATCACCAGTGGCGGTTCGGCAAGGCTGGGCGAGCCTTCGAGCAGGCGCATCGCTGCCGCCACCGCGCTTTCCGGCCCTTCATGGCTGACAATCGCCACCAGCACCGGGTCCAGCCCGTCGAGCGGGTGGCCATGCTGGATCATGCTCTCGATCGACACGCCCGCATCGCGCATTGCGGCGGTAATCTCGGCCAGCACGCCGGGCCGATCGGCCACGGTAAAGCGCATATAGTGCCGCCCCAGCCGGTTGCCGGGATCAGCGGCAGGTGCCTCTTCCAGCATGGCCACGGGCAGCGAGAACGCGGGCACCGCATTGCCGCGCGCAATGTCGATGAGGTCAGCCACGACGGCGCTGGCCGTGGGGCCATCGCCCGCACCGCGCCCCTGGAACAGCAGGCGGCCCACGAAATTGCCTTCGGCCACCACGGCATTGGTGGGGCCGTCCACCGCGGCGAGCGGGTGATCCTTTGCCACCAGCACCGGTTGCACGCGCTGGAACAGGCGATGCTCGCCCTTCACCGTCTGCATTTCGGCCTGTCCGACAAGGCGAATCACATGGCCCAGCGCATCGGCCTGCGCGATATCGGCGGCGCGGATGCGGCTGATGCCGGAAATGTCCACCGCACCGAAATCCACCGCCGTGCCGAAGGCGAGTGCCGCCAGAATCGCCAGCTTGTGCGCCGCGTCCACGCCCTCGACGTCAAAGGTGGGGTCAGCCTCGGCATAACCCAGATCCTGTGCGGCCTTGAGCACGCCGCCAAAATCCGCGCCGGTCGATTCCATCTGCGTCAGGATGTAATTGCAGGTGCCGTTGAGGATGCCATACAATCGCTCGATCCGGTTGGCGGCTGCGCCCTCGCCCAGCCCCTTGATCACCGGGATGCCGCCCGCGACCGCCGCTTCGAACTTGAGCGCAAGGCCGTGCTGTTCAGCCAGAGCGGCCAGTTCCATCCCGTGATGCGCGATCATCGCCTTGTTCGCGGTAACCAGCGCCTTGCCGCCGCCCAGCGCCTGCCGCGCCAGAGTGAGCGCGGGGCCATCCGATCCGCCGACCAGCTCCACCACCACATCCACGTCGGGCCGCTTGGCCAGCGCGGTCATGTCGTCTTCCCAGGCATAGGCGGACAGGTCGATGCCGCGATCCTTGCCGCGGCTGCGCGCACTCACCGCCACAACTTCGATGGCCCGGCCCGCACGCGCGGCGATCAGGCCGCCATTGGCATCAAGCAGGCGAATCACGCCAGCCCCCACGGTGCCAAGTCCGGCAAGAGCGATACGCAAGGGGTGGGTCATTTCCGGATTTCCGCAAGCTGAGTGGTGAAGGCCTAGGCCGCGCCCGATAATGCGGACAGGTGCGCTTGGCTAGGGCCAGCCGCGCCTAATCCCCGCTGCGCGCGCAGGGGCCGACCCGCTCGCGCACCAACGCGTAATCGGCCCGCGCCCGCGCCCGCGAATCGGGATCGCGCTGCAAAAAGGCGTCGGCGGGCAATTCGGGCGGCAGGAAGCAGGCCAGCGCATACCATTGCAGCGTTTCCGCGCGCGGCGGGCGGGCGGACTGGTCGACGATCTCGGTCCAGGACACGCCCCATTCAGGCGCCATCCCCGGTCGCCGCACGATCGACAGCGAGACAGGCGCACCGCTGCGCGTTTCGAGGAAGATCTGCGTTTCCGATTCGCCCGCCAGATTGCCCGGCACGCTCATCACCTCTTTCACCCCGGTGATGACGGGTGGCCGGTCACCCTGAACCAGCTGTGTCATGACCTCGCGCACGCGCGCTTCCAGCAGCGGATCGGCGGGCTGGATCGCCTGCGGCCCCACCAGCTGGATCTGCCCCGGACGGTTGGGCACGCGGCGGGCGAAGACCACCACGGTCTCGCGCTTCAGATTGGGGCGGCGGCCGCGTTCGTTCAGCGGCAGATCGACCAGAAAACTGTGCCGCGCGCCCACCGGCCCCGGCCCCGCGATGAGCGCCTGCGTGTCGGCTTCCACCAGCAGGCGCGCCATGCCCGGCGCCAGCCCCGGCGCATTGGCCGGGCGGATATTGCTTTGCTTGCGCACCTCGACGCGCATCACCAGTTCGGCCGCCTGCCCCAGTTCGACCAGGTCGACATAGGTGAGATCTGCAGCAGGCAGGGGGCCGCTGCGGAACGGGGAAGGAAGTGTCGCTGCCGCCTGCGCCTGTACGGGCGTGGCCGCGGGCCCTGTTGCCGCCGTCAGCGCCAGCGCGATTCCCGCGACCGCCAGAAGATTCGCCTTGCGAGAGATTCGCATCATCAAGCCATCCTTGTGCCAAAAACAGGCCCCGCCAATGGAGGGAACTGCCCGTTCCTTGCCCCATATAGGACGCGATTTGGCGGTTTTGCGACAAAAACTGTCTTTAAACCCTCCGTTAACGGCTGAATCCTTGCTGAACTCCGCCTGCACGCCATGAAAGCGATTGCCCATGGGGTAAGGTGCCGTTAAGACCCGGGCCGAATGGATGGCGCACCCATAACAAAACAAGGGCGCTTCCTGGGCGGGGTGGGCAAAATGCGTATGTCCTCTCGTTCCTTACCGCTCTTGAAGCAACGCGCGCTCCGAACAGGTTCGGGCCGAGTTTTCTGGAGTAGTAAAATTTCGCTGCGGCAGGCGAACCCCGATCGGGTTGTGGAATGCTGCTCTGGCCGGGCCTGGACCCGGCGAATGGAAATGGAGTGATGGGACTGGATGGCTTACGCTGACCAAGAAATGAGCGGTAGTCGAATCATATCGATTATCATCGTTGCCCTCATCCACATTGCAGTTGGTTACCTGCTTATCAGCGGCCTCGCCATTTCGGCGGTAAAGGAAGTTGTCGAGCGCGTGACCACCGTGGATGTGAAGGAACCGGAGCCGGAAGTGGAGGAACCCCCGCCACCGCCGCCGGACGAAACCGCGCCGCCGCCGCCAGTGGCACCGGCACCGCCGATCAGTATTGCACCGGCACCGCCGCCGATCCGCACGCAGGAGAATATTCCTCCGCCTGCGCCGCCGGCCGTGATCGTGCCGCCGCCGGCACCGCCCGCGCCGCCTGCTGCTCCGCCGCCGCCGCCGCCGCCTTCGCGGGCACGTCCTGCGCAGCCGGATGGGCAAAGCCGCTGGGCGCGCCGCATCCAGGACAACTATCCCGCACGCGCCGTGCGTCAGGAAATCCAGGGCAATGTCGGCGTAACTGTCGTCGTCGGCCCGGATGGCCGCGTGACGCAGTGCACGGTTTCCAATTCCAGCGGTTCGGACATTCTGGACACGGCAGCTTGCGAAGGGATGCAGCGTTACGCGCGCTACACTCCGGCGCTGGATGATGCGGGCAACCCCACAACCGGCCGGCACTCGATCACGATCGTGTACCAGCTCGGCAACTGATTTTCCGGTTCAGATTCATCTCATACAGAGAGGACTTTTCGCATGTTTATTGAACTTCTCGCCGCCGCTGCCGATGCAGCTCCGCAGAACCAGTTCGGCTTCATGGAAGCCATGGAACAGGGTGGCCCCGTCGCCTGGTCGATTCTGGGCGTGCTGGTCATCCAGTCGGTTGGCTCGTTCTACATCCTGTTCACCAAGTATTTCGAACAGAACAAGGTGATGAAGCAGTACAGCAACAGCCGCGCCGCTTTCTGGCGTGCCGGTTCGCTGTCCGAAGGCGCAACCAAGCTGGAGAAGGACAGCGCCTGGCGCCAGCTGGTGGATGATGCCCTCGCCGCCGAATCCGAGCACAAGAACATGACCGACAGCCTCGAAGCGCATGACTGGCTGCACGGCACGCTGGCGCGTTCCGAAGCCGCGATCAACGCCAAGCTGTCGAGCGGCCTGCCCTTCCTCGCCACCACCGGTGCGACCGCGCCGTTCGTGGGTCTGCTCGGCACCGTGATCGGGATCTACCGCGCGCTGATCAACATCGGCATCGCCGGCTCGGCCTCGATCGACAAGGTCGCCGGCCCTGTGGGTGAAGCGCTCATCATGACCGCCATCGGTCTGCTGGTGGCCGTGCCTGCGGTGTTCGCCTATAACTACCTGCAGAGCCGCAACAAGAAGATCGCAGCGATGCTGTCGGGCTTCTCGACCGAACTGCTGGCCAACCTCGCCTCGAACGGCGCAGTGAAGCCGGCCCTGCCGGCCGCGGCTGCCAAGCCCGCCGCTCCGGCCAAGCCGGCGCCGAAGGCCTGATCCTCTCCTGCAAACATGACGGCGGGTGCCAGGCGGCACCCGCCACCTTGCAGATTTATTTGAGATAGGACGAGAAACATGGCCATTTCGATGGGTGGAGACGGCGCCGACGCGCCAATGTCCGACATCAACACCACCCCGCTGGTGGACGTGATGCTGGTGCTGTTGATCATCTTCCTGATCGCCGTGCCGGTTGCCATCCAGACGGTGGAAGAACTGCGTGTGCCGATCCTCGTTTCGCGCGAATCGGACAACAAGGTCGAAAACCTGCTGATCACGGTGACCACCACCGACGAAGCAGGGCGCACCCCTAGCACGATCAACACGGCTTTCACCGGCGCCTCGCGCAACGGTGATTGCCGCGTGTATTTCAACAACACCACGCTGGTCGATTCGAGCGAGCTGTATCAGCAGGCGTTCGAGCGTCTGGATGCCATCGTGCAACGCGCGGGCGGGCCGGAAGCTATCATGGCGCAGCCCGAACTGATCCCGCAGGTGCACATCCGCGGTGACGTGAATGCGCCCTGGCGTTGTGTGGCGGGCACGATCTTCAACGTGCAGGCGGCGGGCTATCCCACCGTCGGCTTCATTTCCAACCCGGTCGATCCGAACGGCTGATCGCCGCTCGCCAAATCGATCAGGATACGAGGAGACTAACCCATGGCAATGTCAGGCGGCCGGGACGATGGCGAGCCGATGATGGAGATGAACACGACGCCGCTGATCGACGTCATGCTCGTGCTCCTCATCATGTTCATCATCACCATTCCCGTGGCGACCCACGCCATCAATATCGATCTGCCGGCGCCGAGCCCGCCAACCGATGTTCCGCCGCCCGATCCGGTGGTGAACAAGGTGGTGCTGACGCCGGAAAACCAGATCCTCTGGAACGGGAATGCCATTTCGATTGCCGAGCTGCGCTACCAGTTGCAGCAGACGCTGAACTTCCCGGTGGAACCCGAGCTTCAGTTCGAGCCGGAAGCACAGGCAAGCTACGAATTGTCGGCTCAGGTGCTTAACGTGATCAAGAACGAAGGCATCAACAAGTTCGGCTTCGTCGGCAACGAACGCTACCGCAGCTTCGGCAAGGAATAAGCCGGAACGCTTCGGCGGACAGAATTGAGGGGGCCGGAGCGATCCGGCCCCCTTTTTCGTGCGCCCCCCTTTCGCGGATGCGGCCGTGACGTCGGGGATCAATCCAGCCGCATGGCCGCATCCGCCAGGCTCTCGGCTTCCAACAACAGCTCGTCATCGCCTGCGCCCTGCGGCACCGCCTCGCGGCCGATCATCACCATCACCGGCACTGCCAGCGGGCTAACCCGATCCAGCGTGACATGGACGATCCGCGCCGCCGCCCCTTCCAGCACATCGGCCAGCCGCGCCATATCGGTCAGCCGCGCGCGCGCATCGGCCCAGGCCGCCTCGATCAGCACATGACCCGGCTCGTATTTGCGCAGCACATCGTAGATCAGATCGGTGCTGAAAGTGACCTGTCGCCCGGACTTCTTCCGGCCGGGTTGCTGGCGTTCAACCAACCCGCCAATCACCGCCACTTCGCGGAACGCGCGGCGCAGCAGATAGCTGTTTTCCACCCAGCTTTCGAATTCTGCCGCCAAAATCGCGGGCGAGAGCAGCAGCGCGGGGTCTGCCACCTGCCGCCGCCCCCATACCGCCAGGCAATAATCATTGGCGACAAATCCGCCCGGCATCAGGCCCGCATCCTCCATCCGCTTGGTAATGAGCATCCCCAGCGACTGGTTCGCATTCCACCCGGCGAAGGTGTAATAGACCGTGTATTCGCGCCCGCCATGTGGGAAGCTCTCGACCAGCAGATTGTCCGGCCCCGGCAGCCGGCTGCGCCAATCCTGCACCTCCAGCCATTCGCGCACCTCATCGGGCAGGCGCGCCCAGCCTGCCCGATCGACCAGCAGGGCGCGCACCCGGTCGGCCAGATGCGTGGTGAGCGGCAAGCGCAAACCGCCATAGGAGGGGATCACTGCCGCCTTTGCGCTGGCGCGCACGATCAGCTCCATGTCCTTCAATTGCTCGACTTCGAGGTTGAGGCCGGAAAAGCGGAACGTGTCCCCCGGTGACAGCGCCGCGGCAAAGCGTTCCTCCACACGCCCCAGCGCGCGGCCGTTGCGGAAGCGGACATTGAGCATTTCGGAATCGACAATGATGCCGGCATTGAGGCGGTGCCGCGCCGCCATTTCGGGATGCGTCAGCCGCCATGTGCCGTCGGCTTCGCGGGTGATGCGCCGGAACCGGTCATAGGCCTGCAGCGCATAGCCGCCTGTCGCCACGAAGTTCAGCACCCGGCTCCACACCGCCGCGTCCACAAAGGCATAGGGCAGGCAGGATCGCACTTCGGCCAACAGCCCACCCTCGTCAAACGGCGCTGCGCAGGCGCAGGCCATCACGTGCTGCGCCAGCACATCGAGCGCACCGGGCCGGAAATCTTCCCCGTCGCGCCGGCCTTCATCCACCGCATCCTTGGCCGCCTGCGCTTCCAGGAATTCGAACCGGTTGCCCGGCACCAGCAGCGCGCGGCTTGCCTGGTCGAGCCGGTGATTGGCGCGGCCGATGCGTTGCAGGAGACGGCTGGAGCCCTTGGGTGCACCCATCTGCACCACCAGATCGATATCGCCCCAGTCTACCCCCAAATCGAGGCTGGCGGTGCACACCAGCGCCCGCAGTTCCCCGCGCGCCATCGCGCCTTCCACCTTGCGCCGCCCTTCGGCCGACAGCGATCCGTGGTGGATGCCGATCGGCAGCTTGTCCTCGTTCGCGTCCCACAAGTGTTCGAAGATATATTCGGCCAGAAAGCGCGTATTGGTGAAGATCAGCGTGGTCTTGTGGGCGCGGATCTGGGCGTACAGCTGCGGGATCGCCCATGTCCCCGCATGGCCGCCCCAGGGCACGCGCGCATCCTCGGGCAAGGCAATTTCCACCTCAGCCGGTGCGCCCGGCTCGCCTTCCACCAGCGCGACCGAGTCGATTTCACCAAAGGGGGCGAGCCATGCGCAAAAACCTGCCGGATCGGCCAGCGTGGCGGAAAGGCCCACGCGCTGCACATCGGGCGCAATGGCCTGCAACCGCGCCAGCGCCAGCGCCAGCAGGTCGCCGCGCTTCTGCGTGGCGAAGGCGTGAATCTCGTCCACCACCACGCGTTTCAGCCCTGCAAACAGCGTGAAGCTTTCGGGGTAGGACAGCAGCAGCGAGAGGCTTTCCGGCGTGGTGAGCAGGATATGCGGCGGCTTTTCGCGCTGGCGCTTCTTGCGGTCGGACGGGGTATCGCCGCTGCGCGCCTCCACCCGCAGGGCGAGGCCCATTTCGGCCACGGGGGTGAGCAGATTGCGCTGCACATCATGCGCCAGCGCCTTCAGCGGCGAGACATAAAGCGTGTGCAGGCCTTCGGGCGGTGGCCCATCCCCCAGAACCGACGGGCAGAACGCCGCCAGAGTGGGCAGGAAACCCGCCAGCGTCTTGCCCGCGCCGGTATCCGCCACCAGCAGTGCGTGCCGCCCGGTCTCGGCCACCGCCAGCATCTCGGCCTGATGGCGGCGCAGACGCCAGCCCTTGGCGGCAAACCATTGCGCGATTTCGGGCGGGAGAGGCGGCGAGGATGCCATGCCATAGAGATAGGGCGCACCGCCCCGCGATCAAAGATCGAACAGATCCAGTTGCGCAATCTCTGCGAGCGAAAGGTGAAGGCCGAAATTCTGCGCCAGCACAGCGCGCAGCTCCTCCGCCCCTGCCAATTCGCGCTTTTCCACCGCAGCCGTGCTGCCGATCGACAGCGTTCGGTCGGTCAGCGCCGCAAACCCGGCGGGCAATACAAGGCTGACCACCAGCCCGGCGCGAAAGCGGGACTGTGGCCATGTCGCTGTCCAGTGATTGGCCTGCTCCAGATCCATCGGCATGACGGGCGCGAGATCGAAACTGTATTGCGCCTGCCACTCGGCGGTGTCCCGCGCGCGGCCATCGGTGGTGGTGCGCGGGCCGCTGCGTTCGAGCAGCCATTCGCCATGCGGCTCGCCTGCCCGGCGCAAGCGGTGGCGTGCGCCATCGGGCGTTTCGGCCGACGCCCCATCCTCCAGCGGCATGGGCGGCACGAAACTGCCGCCAAAGCCCGCATCGGCCAGCCATTTCTGACCCCCAAGCTCGGCCAGCAACAGCACATGGGTGCGCGGGCCAATGAAGTCCGCAGGCATGGCGAGGCGCGGACGGGCGAGCAGGGGCCGGTTGGCAATGCCCAAGGCGGCAAGCATATCGGCGTAAAGCCGGTTCTGTTCAAAACAATATCCGCCGCGCCCGCGCTCCACCAGCTTTGCAAAAACGCTGTCGCTGTCGATCGCAGGCGTCTGGCCCCGCAACACGTCGATATTTTCGAAGGTGATTGCCTGCCGATGCGCAGCCTGCACCTCGGCCAGACCCGCTGCCGAGGCGGGCGGCACGTGGGCCAGACCCAGTCGCGCCAGATAGGCGGCCAGCCGATCTGCCACCATCGCTACCAGCCTTCGTCGGCCTGCGCGCCATGGGCGGAATCGATGAACAGCATCTGCTCGTCCAGCTCCTCCCGGCTCAATCCCACCATCTGCGCCAGCCGTTTGCGGTCAGCTTCGGGCAGGTCGAAATAGCGTCGTTCCGCCGGCAGGTCGGCCGTGGCGGCGGCGATCTCTGCCTCCATGGCGGTGAGACTTCCCATCATCGCAGGGATGGCTGCCATACTGGCCGAAGCCATGCGCGGATCAGAGCTCATTTCCTGCGATTGCCGGGCAAAGGCCGCGCCTGATGGCGTGGCGAAAAAGGCGGCGATATCGGTCAATTCGGTTACGCTGAAACGGATCGCATACATTTCCGTCATGGCCCGGCGCACCGGAGCCTCCATCCGCTCGACCACGCGCTGCATCATCTGCGGGAGTATCTGCATCTCGCGTTCGGAACGGATACGCCAGGCGGGGTCAAGCAGGCTCGCGGCGCGTTCGGCCTGCGCCTCGTCCAGGTCCAGATCCCAGCTTTCCATACCCAGCCGCCGTGCCACATACTGGGCCGCGCCGGACGGTGCCATGTCCTGCAGGGGCGTGAGGATCGTATCGGCAAGGCTGCTCATCATCTGGCCCATGCTGCCTTCGGGGAACAGCTGCGCCACCACGGCTGCGGCCAGTGGCAGGCGCGCCTCCTGCTCTGGCGTCAGCGGTTCGGGGGTGAAGGCCTGCATCAGCCCGCCCAGCCAGTCGCCGCCCGATTCCCCCTTCCCGCCCGGATATTCATCGGCGCGCTCCACCGGGATTTGGGCGTTCCATCTGTCCTGCGCGCCCGCGCCCGCAGGCGCAAGAAGCAGCGCCAGCGGTGCGGCCCACGTCAGGCTCTTGCGCATTCCATGTCCCCCTGTGCCCACCTGTCTTGCGCAGCCTAGTGCCCCACGCTTTCCCCGCGTTCGAGGCCGGAGAGCGCCAATTGCTCGTCGATCTGCGCCAGCAGCCGTTCCAGCCCTTCCGCCGTGTCGCTTTCCGCGCGGGCGACCAGCACATCCTGCGTGTTGGAGGCGCGCAGCAGCCACCAGCCATCTTCGTTGGTCACGCGCACGCCATCGGTATCGTTGACCTCGGCCGGGCTGCCAGATTCGTTGGCGGCGAGCCGTGCGGCGACTTCGGTGATGGCGGCAAACTTGCGGCTTTCATCCACCTGAAAGCGCATTTCGGGCGTGTTGAGCATTTGCGGCATCGCGCTGCGCAATTCGGTGACCGATTTGCCCAGCCGCGCCGAGGCGGCGATCAGCCGCACACCGGCATAAAGCGCATCGTCAAAGCCGTAATATTCGTCCGCAAAAAAGACATGGCCGCTCATCTCGCCGGCCAGAGGTGAGGAAACCTCCTTCATTTTGGACTTAATCAGCGAGTGGCCCGTCTTCCACATCAGCGGCTGCCCCCCGCAGGCCGCGACATGATCGAACAGCGCGCGGCTGGCCTTCACATCGGCGATAATCGTCGCGCCGGGGCGGCGGGCAAGCAGATCTTCGGCATAGATCATCAGCAACTGGTCGCCCCAGATCACCCGGCCCTTGCCGTCAATTGCGCCGATCCGGTCGCCATCCCCGTCAAAAGCAACTCCGAAATCGAGGGACTTTGCGGAGACAAGCGCGCGCAAATCCTCAAGGTTTGCCTCGACAGTAGGATCGGGATGATGATTGGGAAATTCGCCATCGACTTCGGTAAACAGCAGGTGATGTTCGCCGGGCAGACGCGCGGCCAGCTTCTCCAGCGCAGGGCCAGCAGCGCCATTGCCCGCATCCCACCCCACCTTCAGACGGGACAGGACTTGCGGATCGATCCCCTCCAGCGGGGCGAGGAGCCGGTCGATATACGCATCGAGGATATCTACATCCTCAGCCGTCCCGGTGCCGCTGTCCCAATCGCCCGCCGCCGCCATCCGGCCCAGCGTCTGGATGTCCGCACCGAAGAACGGACGCCCGCGAAATACCATTTTGAAGCCGTTGTAATTGGCGGGATTGTGGCTGCCGGTTATCTGAATGCCGCCATCCACATCTTCGGCTGACGCTTCGGCGTAATACAGCATGGGGGTTGGTCCCATGCCCACGCGCCGGACATTCACCCCGGCCTCGTTCAGGCCCTTCACCAGCGCTTCGGCCAGCATGGGTGAGGAGACGCGCCCGTCCCAGCCCACCGCCACCAGCCTGCCCCCGTCACGCGCGATCAGCGTGCCGAAACCCCGGCCGATGGCATAGGCATCCTCCGTGCCCAGCGTTTCGCCGATAATGCCGCGAATATCGTATTCGCGCAGGACGGTGGAGTGGAACTGGTGCGTCATGGATGCTCCTTGGAATCGGGGGAGATGAGTGCAGATTCAGGGCTTTGTGTCAGAAGGCAGATCAGGCGGCAATTCGGCCAGCAACAGGTCGCGCGCGGCGTTGGCTTCGTGCATCTGTTCATTCGTGCCGCCGCGATCGGGATGCACCACCGCCACGAGGCGGCGATGCGCGGCGATGATATCCTCGCGCCCGGCTTGCGTGTCCACGCCCAGCAGGCGGCGCGCGCGTTGCAACGCCTGTTGCCGCAGCGATTGCTTGCGTTCCCAGGGCCAGCGCCCCGCCAGCAGCTTGTAGCCCAGGCACAGGACACCGGCGAGAATAAGAATGCGCAGAAACACCGCGCTCAGCTCGCACCGCTATCCGCCAGCGCCAGTCGCGGCGCGGCGGTGGCAGCGGGCGCACGGCTCACATTCGTCTGGGGCATGGGCAAGGCAAGGCTTGCCACCAGGCTGCGCAATTCCTGCCGGGCGACCAGATGGCTGGTGCCCAGTTCGCCCAGATGCCCCTTGTCGAGCAGGGTCAGCCCCGAAGGGAACAATTCGCGGTAGATCACGCGTTCGGACAGGCCCTGCGCCACGCGAAAGCCCACCCGCTTGGAAAGTTCGCCCAGCGCGGCATCCAGACGGCGCTGGTTGCGCGCATCGGTATGGCCGGTGCGGTTGCGCACCACCACCCAATCCATCTGCCGCCGGTTCTGCTCGATCGTGGATCGGCTGCGCTTCAACCGCGCCTCCCAGATCAGTTCGGCATAGAAAGACAGGCGCCGCACCTTGAAGCTTTCCGCATCGACCTGCCCGATCAGGTCGAAATCGACGAAGCTGTCATTCATGGGCGTGACCAGCGTGTCCGCTTCGGTCGCCACATGGCGGGCAAAGGGATCGTCGCGTCCCGGCGTGTCAAAGATCAGGAAATCGGCCGCCTCGCCCAGTCGCGCGGCCTGCGCCTCCAGCTCCTCCACCGTTTCGCCGCGAAACACCTCGCACGCCGGCCCGGGCAGATCGATGCCGCGCCGCGCAGCGGTCTCCACGCGATTTTCGATATAGCGGTGCATGGTCGCCTGCCGCGTGTCGAGATCGATCGCCGCCACACGCGCGCCCTGATAGGCAAGCGCCACCGCCACATGGACGGCGGTGGTCGATTTGCCCGTCCCGCCCTTTTCATTGGCGAAGACGATGCGGAATGGCTGGGCAGCGGTCACGGCAAAGCAGGCTTTCTCTGGCAGGAGGACAGGTCTAGGGGAGTTCCCCCGAGCGTCCATACTATCCGAGGGAAGCCTGCGTGCAAACCGTCAACAGCCTGAACACCCTCAAGCAAGCTGTGGAAGACCTGCGGCAGAGCGGCCGTATTGCGCTGGTGCCCACCATGGGCGCGCTGCACGAAGGCCATTTGGCGCTGGTGCGCCGCGCACGCGAATTGGCCGATCACGTGGTGGTATCGATCTTCGTCAACCCCACGCAGTTTGGGCCGAACGAGGATCTGGGGCGCTATCCCCGCAGGCTCGCAGCCGACGAGGCGCTGCTGGAGGCGGAGGGCGCGGCGCTGATCTGGGCCCCGCAAGCGGCCGAGATGTATCCGCAAGGCTTTGCCACCAGCGTGGAAGTGGGCGGGGTGAGCGAAGGCTATTGCGGCGCGGCCCGGCCCGGCCATTTCGCAGGCGTTGCGACCGTGGTCCTGAAACTGTTCAACCAGGTGCAGCCCGATTTCGCGGTTTTCGGTGAGAAGGATTGGCAGCAATTGGCGGTTATCCGCCGCATGGCGCAAGACCTCAACCTAACTTCACCTTGCGTGGAAAACATCGTGGGAGCGCCAATCGTGCGGGAGGAGGATGGCCTCGCCCTTTCCAGCCGCAACGCCTATCTTTCCGCCGCCGAGCGCCGCGTGGCGGGCCGCCTCAATGGGCTGATGCGGCAGGCAATTGCGCAGATCGAAGGCGGTGGCGAAGTGTCCGCTGTGCTGGCCGATCTGGACACCGCCTTGCTCGCGGCGGGCTTTGCCAGTGTGGATTACGCCGCTCTCGCCGATGCGGAGAGCCTGGCGCCGCTTGCTGCGCTGACCGGCTCCCCTGCCCGCCTGCTTGTCGCGGCGCGGATTGGCGGCACGCGGCTGATCGACAATATGCCGGTGGGGAGCAACGCGCGATGCTGACCGAAGCCGATTTCCGCGCCTGTGTCGCCGCCTTCCATGCCAATGATTTGGGCGGCTTCGGCTGCGCTGGCCGCGCCCGCCCGATCATCGTCCGCCCCGATCACCACGCGGCGCACAGCGGGCGGGAATTGCATGGCAGGCTGGAAGGGCGCCCCCGCCACCACCCGGACAGGGCCGACCATTCGCTCATTCCAGCGGCAGGTCTATTTCGGCCATGATCCGGTCTGTCTCTGACAGGATTTTGATGATCCGCTGGTAGTGGCGGATATCGTCATAGGACAGGGTGCGGCCCTTGCGGTCTTTCAGCCATTTCTGCGCGGGCTGGTATCCGCCGATGTGGAAGCCCCAGACCACGGCTGGCACGCCATCGAAATACTGGCCTTCGCCATCCTTGCCGTTGATGTAGACGCGTCCGCCTTCCGGCCCGCCTTCAAAGCGCGGCTTGTCCACCACGCAATCCTGTCCATCCGGCCCTGTGCCCATGAAGGGGAAGGGCGTGTCGCCAATGGCGGGGGCTTCCATCAGGTGCAGGCGGCGCAGCGCCTCCCCTTGTGCGCTGATGGTGCGGAACACTTGTGGCGAAGGCGGGAAGGGGACGCGGGGGAAATCCACTTTCAGGAATTCGCGGTAGGTTTCGCGATAGGCCGGGCAATGCAGCACGCCATAGATGTAATCGAACACCTGCACTTCATGCGGGCGCGCGTCGCCCGTGGCGCGGCGGAAGGCATCGGAGCCATCGGGCGCAGGCGATACCCCGGAAAGCCCCGCTGCTTCCCGGATTTTGGCGTAAAGCTTGGGTTCGAAATTGATGCGGATGGATTGATCCAGCTCATCCTCTGCCGGGTAGAGGTAGAGGGGCATATTATAGGTGATATCGAAGCCGCTGAATGCCTTGTGTCCAGCAACGGAAGAAGAAACTAGGCCACCCACCTCGTCCTTGGTTTGTCCTGTAATCATCAGATCAAAGTTTGATTGGTTGAACAAATGCCTCATCGCGCGGTCGCGTCTATGAACGGCCACATGAGGATTATATACTGTATAACGAACATCAAATGGCCTGTAGATAATCGGCGTTATCTCTTTTCGCCAATCTTCATCAGCCAAAGCTGCTTTCGCTGCATTATAATTCCATTGGTTTTGCGAACATAGACGAAAAAGCTGGCGGGCCTCCAATTCGGTTTTAGTTGCCAGCAGGCGTTCCACTTTCTCAGCCGCTTCCGCTGCGCTCCAGGAGATCGCAAATTCATCATGGGTTGTGACAATGCCGGGGGCAGGTCTGCCGTTGGGTGAAAAGAGATCGGCCACCGAAAAGCCGGCCCCATAGCGAGCCTCCAAAGCCTTGTCGGAAGGCTTGAAACGCCAAGGCGGGGTAACCGGCGAAACATTTTCGGCAATCAGGGAAGCGGCCTCGCCCTCCCACAGCGCAGCATATTTGGCATCGCGGTTGCCCCACAGATCGCCATGAAACACTTCGGCTAGCTTCTTTTCGCCCTTGTCGGTGGCCTTGCGTTTCACCGCGATAATGATCGCCACGCCCTGCATGATATCGAACACATTCTTGTCCGCCGATCCATCAGGCGCGACTTCCTTTTTCTTGGAATTGCCGTGCAGATCCAGCACATGGATACGGTCAAAAGTTTCCCGCAAATGATTGCGCATATCCAGAAAGGTGGGGTTATCGAGATATCCGTGATTGGTGATGAACCCCAGCACGCCCTCGCCCGTCTTGGCGATCATGTGTTCGGCAAGCCGGATGAACTTCACATAGTCATCCGATAGCCATTTGGCTTGCGCCGGGCGCTTCAGTTCGGGGCTAACCTTGTAGTCGGCCATCAGCCCTTCAATCCAAGCGCCCTTGTTGGATGAATGGCCCGAATAGGGCGGGTTGCCGATCACGCACATGATCGGCGTCTGGCGCTTGATATCGCTGGCCGCCTTCGCCTCGTTCGCCATGGCGAGCGACAGGCCGAACAGCGTCTGTTCCACCCGCTCGCCTTCCTCCAGGCTGTTGGTCAGGTAAACGCCAAGGCGCGGCGGATTGCCCGATGGCCGGTATCCCAATTCGGTCAGGATCATGTCCAGCTTCATGTGGCACATGGCATAGCTGGCCATCAGCAGTTCGAACCCGTGCAGGCGCGGGATCAGGTTTTCCTCCACATAGGCAGACCAGTTGCCCGGTGCGACGCCCTGCACCCGGCCCGCCACCAGCTTGATGACTTCGGCCAGAAAGGTGCCCGTGCCCGTTGCCGGGTCCAGCACCTGCACCCGGTGAACCTCTTTCCTTATGGTGGCGGGCCTGCCCTTGGCATCGGTCTGCCCGGTATCCCAATCCACCGTGATGCGGCTGGTATCGGCAAGGCCGTCCGCCAGGCCAAATTCGCTTTGCAGCACCTTGTCCACCGCGCGCACGATGAAATTCACCACGGGTTCGGGCGTATACCAGACGCCGCGCGCCTTGCGCTTGGCCGGGTTGTATTCGGCCAGGAAGGTTTCGTAGAAATGCAGGAAGGGATCATTGCGCGCGGTGAACTTGCCAAAGTCCTTCAGGATTTCCTTCAGGTCTGCGGCGCGGAACACCTCGCACAGTTCATCGATAACCCAGCGGATGCGGTCATCCAGATCAACGCCCGCAATATAACCGAACAGTGATCGCAGGAACGGGTTTGACCGGGGCAACAGTTCCAGCGCCTCTTGCCGGGAAAAGCTGTCCAGACTGTCATCATGCAGCCGTGCGGCAAACAGGCCATAGGCGATGGTTTCGGCATAGATATCGGCAAATTCGGCCACGCTGATATCGTGGATCAGATTGGCGCGGAACGCCTCATACTGGCCGGTCAACTCGGTGGCGGTTTCCTTTGCAAGATCGGCCACCAGTGCGCGGCCCATGATATCCTTGATCAGCATGGCCTTGCCCGCCATCATCTGGGCCAGTTGCCTGGCCGTGGTGATGCTGGCCGGGGTTTCGCGCGCAAAGTCGCGCAGCAGGTTTTCCAGTTCGGCAAAGCGGGTCGGATGCGCCGGAAGGCCGGGGGCCAGATCGGCAATGGAGACAAAGGCCACCGCATCGCCACCCCGCAGGAATTCGAAATCCCGCCCGTTGGTATAGATCAGGTTGGGCAGGCCCTTGGCATAGCGGGCCTTTTGTTCGCGGCTGTAATCGGTGGCGGCGAATTTGCGGATATCCTTGTCGATATCCTTTGCCTCCACCCAGCCGATGGAAATCCCCCGGCGGGTAAACACGAAATCGGGCGCGCCCACCGCCACGCGGCGCGGCTCGTTGATGACTTTCACATCAGGATCGATGGAGCCAAACAGATCGGACAGCGCAGGGCGGAAGCTGTGTTCGGTTGTCTGGCCGCTGGCATACAGACCACGGATTTTCGACACATAACCCGCAATATCCATGGCCCGTGCATTACCCCCTGATTGAACCGATGTGTTTGATCCGGCTGGCAGGCTAGAGAGGCTTGGCCCTGCCGCCAAGTGTTTGCTGCCAGCCGCCGCAGCTTGGCATTGGCCAGGCGTTGCGCATCCCGCGCGCGCGTGAAATCTGGGTTTGATTGTGGCCTGGCGTTTTCGCACCGCTCTGGCCTTTTGCCGCTTGCGGTTTGTTAACGCCCCCGGTTAGCGCGTCGCCTTGTTCGGAAAGGGCACCACGTCCGCCCCCCTTTGCAGCGCGTCCAGATAATCACTCCACCATTGCGCCATCCGCACCCGCTCATCCCGATGCGGGCCGCGATGGTAGGCACGGCGCACCTTGTCGGTGTCGCCATGCGCCAGCGCGCGTTCGATCGCATCGGGGTGCCACGTGCCGCTTTCATTCAGCAGGGACAACAGATATTCGCCGCGGATGGCGATGGACGGTGCCCAGCCCTTTGCTCCGTCCCGTTTCCGCTTGGCGGCATATTCCGCAGCGATTGCGGCGAAGGCATTTTCTGCCGATGGCTTCGCTTGCACATTTCGGCGTTGCGTGGCCCGTGCCGGATCATCGCCGTGGGCAATTTGCGCCCGCGCCGCGTCCCGCTTCTTTCGGGCATTTGGCGGACAGATTTCGGGATAGCGGCCCAAGGCCAGCTTGCGTTCCTTGCCATCCACCCCGAATTTCAGACGCCATAGCCTGCCCCCGGCTGGCGTTACTAACAGGTATAACCCGCGCGAATTGCCCGTCAGATCAAAATGCCCCCCAAAAAGGCCCCCAATCTGTTGCGGCTTTCAGCGATCAAAGGTGAAGGCCAATGGCCGCTTCTAGGCGAGAACATGGCGGATTTCCGGCATTTGCCTAGGCGGGAATGCACAGCGATGAACGGGGGGTTGGAGCGGGTAGCGGGAATCGAACCCGCATAGCCAGCTTGGAAGGCTGGAGCTTTACCACTAAGCTATACCCGCTTGGCCGGATGATCCTTGCCACCCGCGATGCCGGCACGCCTTTGCCACCTGACGGGTGGCGGCGTCAAGCAGGTCAGTGTCCCGCGAACTTGAGCAGCGCCTTGCCTTCCACGCCTTGCTCGGCCAATTTGGCCATTCCGCCAAGATCCGGCAGGTCAATCACGAACAGCGCCGTGTCGCAGACTGCCCCCGCCTCGCGCAGCAAGTGCGCGGCCGCAAGGGCGGTGCCGCCTGTGGCGATCAGGTCATCCACCAGCAGGACGGATTGACCGAGCGCGAGGAGCGTGGGGTCAATCTCGATCCGCGCGGCCCCGTATTCCAGCGCGTAATCGGTTCCGATGGTGGGGACAGGCAGCTTGCCTGCCTTGCGCACCGGGATAAAGCCCAATCCCAGATGCACCGCCAGGGCCGCGCCAAAGATGAAGCCGCGCGCTTCGACACCAGCAATCGCGCCGATGCCCCCCGGCACGCAGTGCGCCATCTGCCCGATGCAGGACGAAAACCCCGCCGGATGCGTAATCAGCGTGGTGAGGTCGCGGAACAAGATCCCCGGCGCGGGGAAATCGGGAACTGTGCGAACCAGCGCCATGATCTCATCACGAGTCATGGCGCCGGCCGGCATATTCAGTCTTCCAGCTTGGCGCGCGCCCAGACCTGCTTCTTGGCCAGCCATGCAAGGATGGTGGCAAACAGCAGGAAGCCCATCACAATCCAGCCCACCTGCTTGCGGTAAACCAGCGTCGGCTCCGCGGTCCAGGTGAGGAAGGCGGCCACGTCAGCCGCCATCTGGCGCACAGTCGCCTCGGTGCCATCAGCATAGGTCACCTGGCCGGTCGAGGTCAGCGGCGGAGCCATCGCCAGGTTGAGATTGGCGAAATAGGGGTTGTGATGCAGGCCCGGCCCCGGCGCCGAATCCGGGAACTGGGCGAGCAGTTCGGCCGAAGGCTCCTGATATCCGGTCAGCAGCGAATAGACATAGGCGGTGCCGTGATGGCGCGCCTTGGTCATCAGCGAAAGATCGGGCGGAATCGCGTTGTTGTTGGCCGCAGCCGCCGCGATGTTGTTGGGATAAGGCGAAGGGAAGCGGTCGGTCGGCAGGCCCGGACGGGTCGAGGCCTCGCCCGTGTCGGGGTTGATGCCCGGCACCGTCCAGCTGGCGGCTTCGGCCTTCACTTCCTCTTCGGTGTAGCCAAGTTCGGCCAGATTGCGGAAATGCAGCTGGTGCAGGCTGTGACAGGCGGCGCACACTTCCTTGTATACCTGATAACCGCGCTGCAACTGCGCCACGTCCCATTGCGGGAACAGGCCGTCGAAGGAATAGCCGCCGGCGGGCAGATGTGCCGCCCGGTGGAACACCTTTTCCGCCGTGGGCTGGGCGGGCTCGGTCGCCGCCGTGTAAGCGCCCACGACAAAGGCCAGCAGCACCACGAAGGTGAAGCCCAGGCCGACAAAAAATCCAACAAGGCGGATCATCGTATAATTCCCCTAAACCCGCGCGCTCAGGCAGTTGCCGGCTTGGTGTTGTCAGTCAGTGCGGCCTGCTCGTCCTTGCCCAGCACCGCTTCGGTGATCGAGAACGGCAGCGGCTCGGGCTTCTCGATCGAGGAGATGATCGGCAGGATCACCAGGAAGTGCAGGAAGTAGTAGGCCGTGAAGATCTGGCTCAGCATCACATACGGTTCTTCCGCAGGCGCACCGCCCAGATAGAAGAGCGCCGCCATGGTCGGGATCAGGCCGAACCAGAAGAACTTGCGGAACAGCGGGCGGTAATGCCCCGAACGCACCGGGCTCTTGTCCAGCCAGGGCAGGAAGAACCACACCAGGATCGACGAGAACATCGCCAGCACGCCCCACAGCTTGGCCGGCAGGATGAAGTCAAAGGTAAAGGCGCGCAGGATCGCGTAGAACGGGTAGAAATACCATTCGGGCACGATGTGCGCGGGCGTCGAAAGAGGGTTGGCCGGGATGTAGTTGTCCGGATGGCCCAGCGCGTTCGGCATGAAGAACACGAAGGCGAAATAGACCAGCAGGAACACGCCAAGGCCGAAACCGTCCTTCGCCGTGTAATAGGGATGGAAGGGCAGCGTGTCGCTCTGGCTCTTCACCTCCACGCCGGTCGGGTTGGACGAACCGGGAATGTGCAGCGCCCAGATGTGCAGGATCACACAGCCCGCGATCACGAAAGGCAGCAGGAAGTGCAGCGAGAAGAAACGGTTGAGTGCGGCATTATCCGGCGCATAACCACCCAGCAGCCACACCTGCAGCGGCTCACCCACGAAGGGGATCGCGCCGAACAGGCCGGTAATCACCTTGGCGCCCCAGAAGCTCATCTGGCCCCAGGGAAGCACATAACCCATGAAAGCGGTGGCCATCATCAGCAGGAAGATCACCACGCCGATCAGCCAGATCATCTCGCGCGGGGCCTTGTAGGAGGAGTAGAACAGGCCGCGGAAGATATGCAGGTAGATGACCACGAAGAACGCGCTGGCGCCGTTGGCGTGCATATAGCGCATCAACCAGCCCCAGTTCACATCGCGCATGATATGTTCGACCGAATCGAAGGCGACGCCGGCATTGGCGGCATAATGCATCGCCAGCACCACGCCGGTGACAATCTGGAGCACCAGGCAGAAGCCGGCGAGCACGCCGAAGTTCCACATATAGGACAGGTTGCGCGGCACCGGATAGCCGGCGCCCACCGCGTTGTAGACAAACCGCGGCAGAGGAAGTTTCTCGTCGAGAAACTTCATCAGCGGAGTGGTCGGTTCGTACTGCTTCGCCCAGGGAAAACTCATCGCTTCTGTCTCTCGCCTCAGCCGATCACGATGGTGGTGTCGGAAGTGAAGGTATATTCCGGAACTTCAAGATTGGTCGGCGCCGGGCCTTTGCGGATGCGCGCGGCGGTATCGTAGTGCGAGCCGTGGCACGGGCAGAAATAGCCGCCATACTCACCCTTCACCTCGCCCTCGGCCGCGCCCAGCGGCACGCAGCCCAGATGGGTGCACACGCCCATGACGACGAGGATGTGCTCATGCCCTGCCTGCGTGCGTTCGGCCAGCGTCTGGGCATCGCGCAGCGAACCGGGGTCAACCGCGTTCGCCTCGGCAATCTCGGCATCGGTCAGATAGCGCACGAAAACCGGCTGCTTGCGGAATTCGGCCTTGATGGCCTGACCCGGCTCCAGCGCGGAAATGTCGAGCTCGGTCGTGCTGGCGGCCAGAACGTCCTTGGAAGGGGCCATCTGGCTGACCAGCGGCAGCAGGGCGAAAATGCCGCCCACGCCCGCGGTTGCCACGGCAGCGATTTCGATAAAGTCGCGGCGGCGCACGCCATCGGCGGCGGTATCCGTCGGTGTGGTATCAGTGGAGCTTGCCATTACCCTGCCTTGCCTGCCGGGCAATCCGCCAGCGCCGCAGCGCCAGCCCATGCCCGAAAAGAAACCTGACCGTGCCGCCCTGCCCGCGCCCCGGATGCCTTGCAGCGGATTCCGGGTGCACGGGATGGCGGCTTGGCGCGGCTGATAGACGAGCAAATCGTCCCTGCCAACCCGCCTTTTCGGCCCATATGCGCGAGCGTGGCGCAGGGAAATACCCTTCGCAATCCCCGGCCTGAGCTTGTCTACAGCCCTATCGCGGAAAACTGGCGGCCATAGGTCGGCTCGCCCCGGTGGGTGGCGCGGCGGAAGGAGTGGAAGTGCCGGGCATCGGCATAGGTATCGCGCGCCGTATCACCCACCTCGCCCACGCCTGCCGCGATGAGCCGGGCGCGGACATAGGCGGGCAGGTCGAACTGGAAATGATCGGCACGCGCACCGGGCGCGAAGAACGCCGCGTTGACAGGATCGGCGTCGAGCAGGCGCTGGCGAAAGCCCGCGTCCACTTCGTAACTCGCCTGCGCGATCGTCGGGCCGATGGCGGCGCGGATTCGCGCACGATCCGCCCCCAATGCCTCCATTGCGGCCACGGCGTTCTCCAGCACGCCGCCAAAGGCGCCGCGCCAGCCGGCATGAGCCGCGCCCACCACGCCCGCCACGGGATCGGCCAGCAGCACCGGCGCGCAATCGGCAGTGACCACGGCCAGCACGAGGCCGGGTGTCGCGGTTACCAGCGCATCGCCCTCCGGCTCCTCGCCCGGCAAGAAAGGCGCGGTGACCGGCAATGCCAGCGCGGAATGCACCTGCCGCAACCTGACCAGCTGACCAGAGGGAACGACCAGACCGGCATCGGGCGGGGCATTCTGATCGGGATTGGCAAACCCGATTCCGGTGAAGAAGCCGTGCGGCACGCCTGCCAGCACAGCATGGCGGATGACGGGCCGCCCCTGCGGTGCGCCCTCAGCCAAGCGAGCGCGCCACTTGCTCATGCGTATCGCGTGACAGGCTGGGAGCAGCGGCGATCCGCTCCAGCTCGGCCCGCATCAGAGCGGCGCGCGCAGGCTCGATCCGCCGCCAGCGGCCCAGCGGGGCGACAAAGCGCGCGGCGGTCTGCGGATTGAGCGGGTCGAGCTGAAGGATCAGATCGGCGACCATGCGATAGCCTTCGCCCGAGGGATCGTGAAACGCCGCCGGATTGACCGCCATCGCCATATACAGTGCGCGCACGCGGTTGGGGTTGGTCAGCGTAAAGTCCGGATGGCTCGCCAATGCCTTCACATGGGCGAGCACCTGCGGGTGCAGCGATCCGGCCTGAAGGGAGAACCACTTGTCCACCACCAGCGCATTGCCGCGATAGCGGGTGTAGTAATCCAGCAAGGCATGGGTGCGTTCCGGCCCTTGCAGCCCGGCGAGCACCATCAGCGCCCCCTGCCGGTCGGTCATGTTGTCTGCCGCGCGGTATTGCGCCGCCGCCATCTGTTCGGCGCGCGCGGGATTGCCTTCCGCCAGATAGATGAGCGCCTGTGTCTTGACCTTGCGCGCACCGCGCGCCTCTGCGCTCAGGCTGTAGGGCACCGCGCTCGCCCTTTCGTGCAGCGCCACGAACTCGCCTTCCAGCGCACGGGCCAGACCGGCGCGCAGCGCCTGCCGTTCGGCGTGGATCGCGCCGGGATCGGCCACCAGCATCTGTTCGGAAAGATAGGCATGGCTGGGCAGGATCAGCAATTCGCCGCGCATCAGATCATCCAGCCGGTCATCCGCCAGCACGGCGCGCAAGGCGCCGGCAATCGCGGCGCGTCCTTCATCCCTCTGAACGTCCGAGAGACTGCCCGACACCGCCTCCTTCAGATGCGTGACGACAAGTTCCTGCATCGCTTCGTAGCGGGCAAAGGGATCGTCATCATGCGCCGCCAGGAACACCAGATCGCTGGTCGCCACATCCTGCGCGATGGCAACCGGCGCGGTGAAGCCGCGATTGGCCGACAGCACTGGCGGCGCGGAATATCCACCAAAGGTGAAGCTGTCTTGCGCTTTGTCCAGAACCAGCAGTTCTTCACCCCGGTGCCTGCCCGTTTGGCGATCGAACAGCGCCACCTTCAGCGGGATCGGCATGGGCTGCTTTTCCGGCTGGCCGGGGGTGGCGGGCACTTCCTGCGACAGGTGCAGCGTGACCGTGTCGCCCTCATGCGCCATGCGGATGGTCACGCGCGGGGTGCCTGCCTGCGCATACCACAGGCGGAACTGCGTCAGGTCCAGCCCTGCGCCCTCTTCCATCGCGCGGATGAAATCCTCGCAGGTCGCCGCTTCGCCATCGTGCCGTGCGAAATAGAGGTCGCAGCCTTTGCGGAAACGCTCCTGCCCCGCCATCGTCCGCATCATGCGGATGACTTCGGCCCCCTTGTTATAGACCGTGGCAGTGTAGAAGTTCGAGATTTCGCGGTAGGCATCGGGCCGGATGGGATGCGCCAGCGGGCCCGAATCCTCCGGAAACTGCACCCCGCGCAAGACCCGCACATCCTCGATCCGCTTCACCGCCTCGCTGCCCATATCGGCGCTGAACAACTGGTCGCGCAGCACGGTGAAGCCTTCCTTCAGCGAAAGCTGGAACCAGTCGCGGCAGGTCACACGGTTGCCCGACCAGTTGTGGAAATATTCGTGCGCGATCACGCCTTCGACCGCGTCGTAATCGCCATCGGTCGCGGTTTCGGGATCGGCCAGCACATAGCGGGTATTGAAGACATTCAGCCCCTTGTTCTCCATCGCGCCCATGTTGAAATCGGACACGGCGACGATGTTGAATATGTCGAGGTCGTATTCGCGGCCGAACACCTCCTCGTCCCATTTCATCGAGCGGATGAGCGATTCCATCGCATGGCCGGTGCGCTCCAGATCGCCCGTGCCGCGCCGCACGAAGATGGCAAGATCGACCTTGCGGCCCGACATGGTCGTGAAACTGTCGCGCCGCGCTTCCAGATCGCCCGCCACCAGCGCAAACAGATAGCTGGGCTTGGGCCAGGGGTCGTGCCACTGCGCCCAATGCGTGCCGCCTTCGCCCGTGCCGCTGGCAACAAGATTGCCATTCGCCAGCAGCACCGGAAAAGCGCCCGCATCCCCGCTCATCCGCACGGTATAGGTGGAGAGCACATCGGGCCGGTCGGGGAAGAAGGTGATGCGGCGAAAGCCTTCCGCCTCGCACTGGGTGCACAGCATCCCGTTCGACGCGTAAAGGCCCATCAATTGCGTGTTCGCGGCGGGCGCGATCGCCGTGGCCACTTCCACGCTGTGCGCCTCTCCCGGCAGGGTCAGCAGCAGATCGGGGCCATCCATCACCCAGCCGGCGGTTTCCGCCCCGTCAACCTTGACCCACAGCGGCGTCAGGCCATCGCCATTCAGACGCAGCACGGGTGAAGCCTCCGCCGCCGGATTGCGCCGCACATCCAGAAGCGCGGTGACGCGTGTCTCCTCAAGCCCCAGTGCAAAATCGAGCGCGACCTGCGGCACGGCCCAAGGGAAAGGGCGGTAATCTTCGCGCCGCACTTCCACGGGCGAGGCGATTTCGTGCGCGGCATCCGCCATTTCGGGGTTGCCGTCAGGGGTGGAGGGGGTGCGGGCAATATCCATGCCTGCGTGATTTAGGTTCTTTCGCGCCCGCGTCCAGCGGCTATCTTGCGCGGATATGGGACATTTGCTGATCTTCGGCCTCGGCTATACCGCCAGCGTCATCGCGGACCGGTTGCGTGCGCTAGGCTGGCGGGTGGATGCCACGGGCCGCGCCGGGAATATCGCCTTTGCCGACAGGGCAGGCGTACTGGCGGCGCTTGACGGGGCAAGCCATGTCCTGTCCAGCGTGCCGCCCGCAAACGAAAAGGAGGGCGGCGGCGATCCCGTGCTCGACAGCTATGGCATGGCGCTGGCGGGCAAATGGCTGGGCTACCTGTCCTCCACCGGGGTCTATGGCGACACAAAGGGGGCCTGGGTCGACGAAAGCACCCCGACAGGCACCGGGCGGCGCAGCGCACGGGCGGTTTGCGACGCGCGCTGGTTGGATGCGGGCGCGCATATCTTCCGCCTGCCGGGAATCTACGGCCCCGGCCGCAGCGCGTTTGACCGAATCGCCGATGGCCGCGCGCACCGCATCGATCTGCCCGGCCAGGTGTTCAGCCGCGTGCACGTGGAGGACATTGCCAGCGGCGTGATTGCGGCGATGGGCGGCGGATTGCCACCGCAGGCGTGGAATCTGGCGGACGATCTGCCGTGCAGCCAGAACACGGTGATCGAACACGCCTGCCGCCTGCTGGGCGTGGCGCCGCCGCCCTTGCTGGCGCTGGATCAAGCGGGGCTTTCCCCCATGGCGCGCGGGTTTTATCTGGAGAACCGCCGGGTGGCGAACGGCAAGGCAAAGCGCCTTCTTGGCTGGCGGCCGCTTTATCCCACTTTCCGCGAGGGTCTTGCCGCTATTGCGCAGGCGGAACGCTTCGCGCCCTGAGCGCCAGCAGCAGCCCCGCCATGGCCAGACCTGCGCCACCCATGGCCAGCGGCGTCCAGCGATAGCCTTCGAGCAGCGTGGAAATCCCCATCGCCACCACCACCACCAGCACGCCGTTATACGCCGCGCGGCCCGCGCCCAGCTTGCGCACCAGATCGTAATAGAGCGGGAAGGTCACCACCGATCCCACGATCGCCAGCCACGCCGTGCCCAGCCAATAGGCGCCGTCGCGCGGGATTACCGGCGGCCCGTCGATCAGCCAGGCCAGCCCCAGATTGGCCAGCGTGCCATACAGCATCGACCACGCCAGCAAGGTAACAAGCGCCGCACCCTTCCCCGATGGCCCCGCCTGAATCACATTGGCGATGGACGCCGCCAGCATCGCCATAAGCGCAAGCGCCGTCCCCAGCACCACATTGCCGCTGATCCGCGCGCCCGTCGGCACCGCTTGCGCCTCGTTCAACAGCAACAGCGCAATCCCGGCAATCGCCACCGCGCTGCCCGCGGCGAATCGCGGGGTGATGGGCTGACCCAGCATGATCTTGCCCAACACCGCATTGGGCACCAGCATCAGCCCGATCAGCAGCGCGACAATGCCCGATGTCAGATGCAGTTCAGCCAGATAGACAAAGGTATAATTGCCGCAGAACTGGAACAGCCCCATCCACATGGCGAGGCCGTGTGCGCGGCGCGGCATGGCCAGCGGCAAACGCATCACCAGCGCCAGCACGAACATGGCCGGCGTTGCAATCGCAAAGCGCCACGCGACCGACCAATGCGCCGACACATCCCCGATCTGCCCGGTAATCACGAACCAGGTCGATCCCCAGATCAGCGCCACCAGCACAAAGGGAATGGCAATGGCGGGCCGCAACAAGGCGTGCGGCGCAGAGGCGCTTTGCAAAGGCGCGCTCACAGCGAACCCAATGCGCGGGCCAGCGCGGCAGCGTCCTCCAATCGCGTATCCCACGAACAGACAAAACGGGCGGTGGCATCATCCCAGTCGTAAAAGGCAAAGCCGCGCGCGCGCAGTTGCGCCCGCTCCCGCTCGGTCAACGCCACGAACACTTCATTCGCCTGCGGCGTGAACCGCAGCTTCTCTCCTGCCATGGCGGCGATTTCGGCCGCGCAGGCATTGGCATGGGCGGCGAGTTCCAGCCACAGATCGCCTTCAAGCAGGGCAAGGATCTGCGCCGCGATGAAGCGCCCCTTGGAATTGAGATGGCCCGCACGCTTGCGCCGCCAGCGCGCCAGATCGGCGCGCGCAGGATCGAAGAACACCGCCGCCTCGGCCCCCAGCGCACCGTTCTTGGTAAAGCCGAAAGACAGCGCATCGACTGGCCCCGCCGCCTCGGCCGCGCTGCACCCCAGATGCGCCGCCGCATTGGCAAAGCGTGCGCCGTCCATATGCAGCGCGAGGCCATATTCATCCGCCAGCGCCTTGATCGCCAACAGCTCGGCCAGCGTGTAGCTCTGCCCGTATTCGCTCGCCTGCGTGATGGAAATGGCGTGCGCCTGCACCTGGTGGATGCCGCGCGTAATCCCCGCCAGCACCGCTTCCGCGCTTTGCGGGGTCAGCTTCGCCCCTGCGCCCTCGGCCAGCAGAAGCTTGGCCCCGTGCAGGAAGAAGCCGGGCGCGCCGCCTTCGTCCATCTCGATATGCGCCTCGCGGTGGCAGATCACCCCGCCATGCGGATCGACCATGGTGGCGAGCGCAAGGCAATTGGCCGCCGTGCCGGTATTGGCCCACACCGCATGGCATTCGCGCCCGAACAGTGCCGAAAACGCCTCGTCCAGCCGCTGGCTCAGCGCATCGCCATCATACGGCTTGTCCGGCTCGTCCGCGCGGCGCAACGCTTCCCAGACTTTGGGGTGGACGCGGGCGGCATTGTCGGAGAGGAACTGCATATGCCGTGCATTGGCTTCGCCCGCGCACGATGACAAGAGCGAGAGGCCCAAAGACCATGTCCGATGAACGCACCTTCGATCCCACCCTGATCCAGCGCGAGGAGGAGGACGGCGTCGGCGCCTATTACTACCCGGTCGAAGGCGCGGTGCGGCCGGCGGTGCTCACATGGCGTTCCGGAGGAGGGCGAACGGGCGCAGATGATGTGCGGGTGGTCGACCACACCTTCACCCCGCCCGAAGCGCGCGGGCGCGGCATTGCGGCAGGGCTGGTGGACGCCATCGTGGCCGATGCGCGGGCAGAAGGCTTCCGTATCGCGCCGCTGTGCCCTTATGTGGTCCGCGCCTTCGGCAAGAATCCCGACTGGGCGGATATACGGGCGGATTTGCCGCGATAGGCAGCCCGGCCTAACGCAGCCGAAGGCGGCAGGACAGAGTGCCCGTCCTCAAATAGCCGAAGGCAGTAGGACAGAAAGCTCG
Source organism: Alteraurantiacibacter palmitatis (assembly GCF_037154115.1). Taxonomy (NCBI): domain Bacteria; kingdom Pseudomonadati; phylum Pseudomonadota; class Alphaproteobacteria; order Sphingomonadales; family Erythrobacteraceae; genus Alteraurantiacibacter; species Alteraurantiacibacter palmitatis. Next base: position 171,923 of record NZ_JBANRO010000004.1, read on the forward strand.
TCCTCAAGTAGCCGAAGGCGGTAGGACAGAAAGATGGTGCTGCTGGGGAGGATTGAACTCCCGACCTCACCCTTACCAAGGGTGCGCTCTACCACTGAGCTACAGCAGCCCGGCCCGACGTAATGCGCCGGGTGTCTGGACAGGCGCGCGCTATTGTCGCGGGGCTTGCGAAAGTCAAGCCAAGCTTGAGCTGGGCGTGCAATTTGGGCAAGAAGCTCGCCATGCCTCCCGCTCCTTCCAAACCTTCGCGCGAAGAAATCCTCGCCGCCAAGCTGCGCGAGAACCTCAAACGGCGCAAAGCGCAGGCCCGCTCCCTCGCAGCCGAACCCACCCCGGATGGCTCGGCCCTTCCCAAGGGCGAATCGAACGGCTAACGGCTGGCGCTTCTTGAAAAGAAGGAGCCGAACCCGTGCCCTCGCTTATTCTTGTCCGCCACGGCCAGAGCCAGTGGAATCTGGAAAACCGCTTCACCGGCTGGTGGGATGTGGACCTGACCGAAAAAGGCGTGGCCGAAGCCATCGCGGCGGGCGAATTGCTGGCGACCGCGGGCCTGCTCCCCACCATCGCCTTCACCTCGCTGCAAAAGCGCGCGATCAAGACGCTGCATCTGGCGCTGGAAGCCTGCGGGCGGCTGTGGATTCCCGAAATCAAGGACTGGCGCCTGAACGAGCGGCATTATGGCGGCCTCACCGGCCTCGACAAGGCGGAGACAGCCGCGCTGCACGGCGATGAGCAGGTGAAGATCTGGCGGCGCAGTTTCGATGTGCCGCCCCCGCCACTGGAGGCAGGCGGCGAATTCGATCTGGCCGCCGATCCGCGCTATGCCGGGATCGCCATCCCGGCGACCGAAAGCCTGAAGCTGACGATCGAGCGCGTGCTGCCCTATTGGGAAAGCACCATCCGCCCGCAACTCGCCGCAGGGGAAACGGTGATCGTGGTCGCGCACGGCAACAGCCTGCGCGCATTGGTCAAGCACCTGTCCAATATTTCGGATGCGGATATTACCGAGCTGGAAATCCCCACCGGCCAGCCGATCATTTATGATTTCGATGAAGCACTGGTGCCGGGCGAGCGGCATTATCTGAAGGATCGCTGAGAGAGATGACCGCGCCTGTTGTCCCCCCGGTCGCCATTGTCATGGGCAGCCAGTCCGACTGGCCCACCATGAAGCGCGCCGCCGATGTGCTCGACCAATTGGGCGTGGCGCATGATGACCGGATCGTCTCCGCCCACCGCACGCCCGACCGGCTGCACGCCTTTGGCAAGGGCGCGGCGGGCGAAGGCTTCAAGGTCATCATTGCAGGCGCGGGCGGCGCGGCGCATCTGCCGGGCATGGTGGCAGCCCTCACCCATTTGCCGGTGCTGGGCGTGCCGGTGCAATCCAAGGCGCTGAGCGGGCAGGACAGCCTGCTGTCGATCGTGCAGATGCCGGCGGGCATTCCGGTGGGCACGCTGGCGATCGGCGATGCGGGTGCAACCAATGCGGGCATTCTGGCCGCGTCGATCCTGGCGCTGGAAGATCCCGCGCTGGCCGCGCGCTTGATTGCCTTCCGCGCCGCGCAGACCGGATCGGTGGCGGAAAAGCCCGCCACGCAATAGGCTGCCATGATGACGCACTCCTTCCCCCTGCCCGCAGGCAGCACGATCGGCATCCTTGGCGGCGGGCAATTGGGCCGGATGATCGCCATGGCCGCCGCACAGCTCGGCTATCGCTGCCATATCTATGCGCCGGAAAGCGACAGCGTGGCCGCCGATGTGGCCGCCGCCTTCACCTGCGCTGCGTGGGACGATGCAGGGGCGCTGGCCCGCTTTGCATCCGATTGCGATGTGGTGACCTATGAGTTCGAGAACGTGCCCGTCGGCCCGCTTTTGGCACTCGCCCCCGGCCTGCTGGCCCCCGGCACCGCCGCGCTGGAAGTGGCGCAGGACCGGCTGAACGAAAAGCGCTTCGTGACGGAGTTGGGCGGCGCGCCCGCGCCCTTTGCAGCGGTCGACTCAGCGGACGATCTGGCCGCTGCCGTTGCTGCCATTGGCGCGCCCGGCATCCTGAAAACCCGGCGCGAAGGCTATGACGGCAAGGGCCAGTGGCGCATCGCCTCTGCTGCCGATGCGCTGGACGAAGGCGTATTCGCCACGCCGCTGGTTTACGAAGGCTTTGTCGATTTCGCCTGCGAATTCTCGGTCATTCTCGTGCGCGGGCGCGATGGCGAAGTGCGGTTCTGGGATTCCACGCACAACACGCATGAAAACGGCATTCTGGCGCATAGCAAGCTGCCCGCCCCGCAAATCGTGGGCGAACAACTGGCCGCGGCGCGGGAACTGGCGCAGAAGGTGGCGGAAAAGCTGGGCTATATCGGCGTGCTGACCTGCGAATTCTTCGCCACGGCGGGCGGCCCTGTCTTCAACGAAATGGCCCCGCGCGTGCACAATTCGGGCCACTGGACGATCGAGGGCGCGGTCACCAGCCAGTTCGAAAACCATGTGCGCGCGATTTGCGGCCTGCCGCTGGGCGATTGCGCCAGCGTTTCGCAGCGGATCGTGATGGACAATCTGATTGGCGAAGGCGCGCTCGACATCGTCCGCCACCTGTCCGATCCGCGTGCGCATCTGCACCTCTATGGCAAGGCCGAGGCGCGCGCGGGGCGCAAGATGGGGCATATCACCCGTGTCGGCTGAGCGGGAAATCCTGTGCATCGTGGCGCGCGCCACCAATGGCTGCATCGCGGCGAATGGCGATGTGCCGTGGAAGATCCGCGCCGACCTCAAGCGGTTCAGGGCGCTGACACTGGGCAAGCCGATGGTGATGGGCCGCAAGACATTCGAAAGCCTGCCCGGCCTGCTGCCCGGCCGCCGCCATATCGTGCTCACCCGCTCCCAAAGCTGGCAGGCGACAGGCGCCGAAATCGCGCATGATGTGGACGCGGCTTTGGCATTGGCGGGGCCGGGCGATTTTGCTGTCATCGGCGGGGCGGAAATCTTCGCGCTGATGGATGATCTTGCCACGCAATGGGAAATCACCGAGGTGCATGAGGATACGGCGGGCGATGTGTTCATGCCGCTGCCCGATCCGGCGCTGTGGGAGGAGGTTTCGCGCGAGGCGCATCCCGCCGCCGATGGCTGGCCGCCTTATGACTATGTCACTTACAGGCGGCGCGCAGGCTGATGCTGCTGGGTCACCGCGATCCGGTGCCGGAAGCCTTGCGCGGCGCGATTGTGGCGCTGGGCAATTTTGACGGCTTTCATCTGGGCCATCAGGCGGTTGTTGCCGAAGCCGTGGCCTGGGCGCGGGCAGAGGGGCGCCCGGCCATCGTTGCCACCTTCGATCCGCACCCCGTGCGCCATTTCGCGCCGCACGTGCCCCCCTTCCGCCTGACCACCCTGCCCCAGCGCCACGAACTGTTCCGCGCTGCCGGGGCAGACGCCATGCTGGTGTTCCATTTCGACGATGCGCTTGCCAGCCTTTCCGCTGATGCGTTCGTCGCGGATCTGCTGGGCGCGCATATCGGTGCGGCAGGCGTGGTGACGGGGGAGGACTTTACCTTTGGCCGCGCGCGCGGCGGAAATGTGGCCGTGCTGCGCGATGTCGGGGCCACGCGCGGCATTGCCACGCGCGCAGTGGGGCAAGTGAAGCATGAGGGGCAGTTCGTCTCCTCCAGCCGCATCCGCGATCTGCTCAAAGCCGGCGAGTGCGAGGCGGCGGCCGCGCTGCTCACCCGCCCCTTTGCCATCCGCGCGGAAGTGATCCACGGCGACAAGCGCGGGCGGATGATCGGCTATCCCACCGCGAATATGGACATGGGCGCCTATTTGCGCCCGCGTTTCGGGATCTACGCGGTGACCGCGCGAGTCATGGCAACGGGGCAGGTCCTGCACGGCGCGGCCAATCTGGGCGTTCGGCCCATGTTCGACCCGCCCAAGGAATTGCTCGAACCCTATTTCTTCGACTTTGCGGGCGATCTCTACGGGCAGGAAATCGAGGTGCATTTGCGCCATTTCCTGCGGCCGGAGGCGAAGTTCGCCATGCTCGACGCGCTGATGGCACAGATGGAGCGCGATTGCGCGGCGGCGCGCGCCCTGCTCGCTGCGCTTTGAAAATTGCGCCGCGCGCCCGCGCCCGCTAAGGCCCGCCCACGATGACACAGCAGCGCGATTACAAAGACACGGTCTTCCTGCCCAAGACCGATTTCCCGATGAAAGCCGGCCTTCCGCAGAAGGAGCCGGGCATTCTGGCGCGCTGGCAGGCCGAAAAGGTCTATGCCAAACTGCGCGAGGCGCGCGCGGGCCGCGAAAAGTTCATCCTCCACGATGGCCCGCCCTATGCCAATGGCGATATCCATATCGGCCATGCGCTGAACAAGGTGCTGAAGGACGCGGTGGTCCGCACGCAGACCCTGTTGGGCAAGGACGCGCCCTATATCCCCGGCTGGGATTGCCACGGCCTGCCGATCGAGTGGAAGGTGGAAGAAGCCTACCGCAAGAAGAAGCTCAACAAGGACGAGGTTCCCGCCGAAGAGTTCCGCGCCGAATGCCGCGCCTATGCCGCTAAGTGGGTGGAGGTGCAAAAAGGCCAGTTCCAGCGGCTGGGCATCACCGGCGACTGGGACCGCCCCTATCTCACCATGGCCCCCGAAGCCGAAGCGCTGATCGTGGCCGAGCTGCTGAAATTTGCGGAGTCCGGCCAGCTCTATCGCGGCGCCAAGCCGGTGATGTGGTCGCCGGTGGAAAAGACCGCGCTGGCCGAAGCGGAGGTCGAATACGAGGACATCACCTCGACCCAGATCGACGTGGCGTTCGAGATTGTCTCCTCGCCCATTGCGGAACTGGTAGGCGCTCATGCGGTGATCTGGACAACCACGCCGTGGACGATCCCGGTGAACCAGGCTTTGGCTTATGGGCCGGAGGTCGAATATCGACTAGTCTCCGCCCATGGTAAGAGATGCCTAGTTGCGGAAGAACTTTATCAGGCTTTTCTGCTCCGTGCAGGAGCCTTGCCATCGTTAGGCGAGATCCTAGGCGAACAGCCTGAGCAAGATCGCTCTCATCACTTTACCGACCCGGTCTTGGGGGAGCCCAAAATCTTCAAAGGCTCCGAACTCGCCGGCACGATCTGCCGCCACCCGATGCACCATCTCGGCGGCTTCTATGCCGAACCGCGTCCGATGCTGCCGGGCGATTTCGTCACCACCGAGAGCGGCACCGGCCTTGTCCACATGGCGCCCGACCATGGCGAGGACGACTTTGCGCTGTGCAAGGAACACGGCATCAACCCCAAGTTCGTGGTCGAGGCCGATGGCCGTTATCGCGAGGATTGGGGCTGGCTGCCGCGCACGGATGCGCGCAACATGTCGGTCATCAACCCCAAGTTCAACGCGCCTGACGGGCCGATCTGCTCCGACCTGCGCGAGGTGGGCGCGCTGCTGGCGGCGAGTGCGGATTACAAGCATTCCTACCCGCATTCGTGGCGTTCCAAGGCCAAGGTGATTTTCCGCTGCACGCCGCAATGGTTCGTGCCGATGGACAAGCCCATGGCGCCGTTCGATTTCCCCGTCGCGCCGCTCGGCGGCATCGGCGGCGCGATTTCGCTGGCGGTGGATGCCAGCCACACCGCCACCCTGCGGCAAACCGCGCTGAAGGCGATTGCTGACACTGCCTTCTACCCGGACAAGGGCCGCAACCGCATCGGCAGCATGGTGGAAGGCCGCCCCGATTGGGTGCTGAGCCGCCAGCGCGCCTGGGGCGTGCCGATCACGCTGTTCGTGGACCGCAAGTCCGGCGAATACCTCGTCGATGCGGCTGTGAACACCCGCATCATCGCCGCCATCCGCGAAAAGGGCGTCGATGCGTGGAGCGACGAGGCGGCGCCCGCTCTGCTCGGCCCCGATTACAACCCTGAGGATTACGAGCGGATCACCGACATTCTCGATGTGTGGTTCGACAGCGGCTCCACCCACGCCTTCGTGCTGGAAAGCGGCACCTGGCCCGAACTGCAATCTCCGGCTGACCTGTATCTGGAAGGCAGCGACCAGCATCGCGGCTGGTTCCAGTCGAGCTTGCTGGAAAGCTGCGCCACGCGCGGCCGCGCGCCGTACAAGGCGGTGCTGACGCATGGTTTCACCATGGACGCCAAGGGCATGAAAATGTCCAAGTCCCTCGGCAACACGATCAGCCCGCTTAGCGTGATGGAGGAATACGGCGCGGACATCATCCGCCTGTGGGCGCTCAGCGTCGATTACACCGCCGATCACCGCATTGGCCCGGAAATCCTGAAAGGCGTGGCGGACCAGTACCGCAAGCTGCGCAACACTTTCCGCTATCTGCTGGGCGCGCTGCACGATTACACGCCGGAAGAAGCGGTGAGCGTGGAGGATATGCCCGAGCTGGAGCGCTATATGCTCAGCCTGCTGGCAGACCTCGATGCGCGGATGAAGGCGGCGGTGGAGGCTTACGACTTCAACAGCTACACCCGCGCGCTGGTGGATTTCTGCAACGAGGATCTCTCCGCCTTCTTCTTCGATATCCGCAAGGACTCGCTCTATTGCGATCACCCGGCGGATATGAAGCGGCGGGCCTATCGTACCGTGCTGGATGCGATGTTCCACGCGCTGATCCGCTACGCCGCGCCGGTGCTAGTGTTCACGGCCGAGGAAGTGTGGGCCAGCCGCTATCCCGATGGGGAGAGTGTGCATCTTCTCGAATGGCCCGAAATCCCTGCTGCCGCGAATGCGGAACTGGCGACAAAATGGGCGCAGCTTCGCGCCACCCGTGCGGACGTGCTCGAAGCGATCGAGCCGCTGCGCCGCGACAAGCTCGTTCGCTCAAGCCTTGAGGCCGAAGTCACCGCGCCCGTTGACGCTGAAACAACGGATTGGGCAGAGCTTTTCATCACCTCCGCCGTCCATGCAGGCGAGTTGCAGGTGAGCAAGACCACCCACCACAAATGCGGCCGTTGCTGGCGTCATTTGCCCGAAGTGGCCGAAGACGGCGCGCTGTGCGGGCGGTGCGAGGATGTCGTGGCGCGGCTGGATGCCGAAGCAGGAGCGCCCGCCGCATGACCGGCCTGTTCACCCGCGTGCGCCTGATCGGCCTTGCCGCCGCGCTCCTCATCTTTGCGGTGGATCAGTGGACCAAGCATTTCGTGGTCAATGTGCTGGGCCTGCGCGATGTGGGCGACCATTACCCGCTGCTGCCGTTTTTCGATCTGACGCGGGTGAACAATTACGGCGTGTCGCTGGGGATGTTTTCCGCCACCAGCGTGGAAATGCGCTGGGCGCTGGTGCTGGTGACTGCCGGGATTGCGCTGGGCGTCTTCATCTGGATCCTGCGCGAGCGGCGGCCGTGGGACATTGCCGGCCTCTCGCTGATCCTGGGCGGGGCACTGGGCAATATCGTCGATCGCTACTCTTACGGCTATGTCGTGGACTTTGCCGATTTCCATATCGGCAGCTTCCGTCCCTTCCTGATCTTCAACGTGGCCGATGCCGCGATCACCATCGGGGTCGTGATTCTGCTAATCCGAGCCTTGTTCATCGGCGAGAAACCCGCCACAGAGCAGGAAACCACCGAGGCGGGGCAGACCCGCGGAGAGAATTGACCATGCGTAATGCCACCCGGATCATTTTGGCGTTTGGCGCCACCGCCATGCTGTCGGCCTGCGGCGGGGGTCTGATCGCCGCGCGCGAGAGGCCCGATGAATTTGCCGTGCAGCGGCAGGCTCCGTTGGTGATCCCGCCCGATTTCTCACTGGTGCCGCCTGCCCCCGGCGCGCCGCGTCCGGGCGAAGGCACTGCCGCGCAGCAGGCATTGGAAGCGCTGTTCCCACCGCAATCGCGCAGCGCGGTGGAGCGCGACGCGCTCAGCCGCGCGGGTCAGGCCGAGGTGGGCATCCGTTCCACCGTGGGCGATCCGGCGACCTTCACCGTGAACAAGGGCGCCACCACGCGCACCATCCTCGCCGCGCCGGAAGGTGACGGACAGGCTGCGCGGGCGATCTGATTTGCGAAGGGCGATCCGGCCCTTCGTCCTCGGCGCAATTCCTTTGTTACGCAGCGCGCCGCTGCGACATCTGCGGGCCTGCCTTTGCCTTGCTTGTTGCGGCTCATCGCCAGAACAAGGGTGAAGCGGGGGCAGTCCAGGGCCTAAACCCGGCTTACCAGCAGCTTGTCGATTCGGCGGCCATCCATGTCGACCACTTCAACCCGCCAGCCCTGCTCCTCAAACGCCTCGCCCTCGGTCGGCAGCTTCTTGAGGTGGAACAGCACGAATCCGGCAGCGGTCGCAAATTCGCGCTGATCGGGCAGGGTGATGTCCAGTCGCTGGGCCAGCGCATCGGCAGGCATGGCTCCGGCGATCAGCAGCGATCCGTCCGCCCGCTCGACCACCAGCGGGGTGTCATCATCATCGCGGTGGCTGGCAAAGGTGCCCGCAATGGCGGCCAGAATATCCGCCGTGGTCACGATCCCGTCGAGATGGCCGTATTCGTCATGCACCATCGCCATGCGCGTGCCCGATTGCTGGAGCACGCGCAGCGCGTCCATCGCGTCGAGCTGATCAGGCACCACTTCGGTCTTGTGGATGAGGTCGGCCAGCACGATCGGCCCGCCCGCCAATTGCCGCGCCAGCACTTCGCGCACCTTGATCACGCCCAGCACCTTGTCGGGCGATCCATCGGCCACCGGCACCAGCGAATGCGGTGTTTCCGCTATCACCGAGAGAATCTCCTCCTCGCCGCCCGCCGCGTCGATCCAGTCCAGCTCGGTCCGCGGCGTCATCACTTCGCGCACCGGCTTGTCGGCCAACTTCATGATGCCTGAAAGGATGGCGCGCTCCTGCTCCTCGATCACGCCGCTTCGCGTGGCTTCGGCAAAGATCATCTGCAATTCTTCCGCCGTCAGCCCTTGCTCACCGCTCTGCCGCACGCCCAGCACGCGCAGCAGGAAGGCCGAGGAATTGTCGAGCAGCCACACAAAGGGCGCGGTCGCCTTGGCCAGCATCGCCATGGGCAGCGCCATCACCAGCGCAATGGGCAGCGCCGCGCGCAGGGCCAGCTGCTTGGGCACCAGTTCGCCCACCACCAAGCTGAAATAGGTCGTCAGCACGATCACCAGCGCAAAGCCGGCATTGTCCGCCACATTGGCGGGCACGCCCAGCAGCATCAGCCGCTCCCCCACCGGCCCGCCCAGCGCCGCGCCGGAAACCGCGCCCGATATGATCCCGATCAGCGTGATGCCGATCTGCACGGTGGAGAGGAACTTGCCCGGTTCCGAGGCCAGTTTAAGCGCCACTTCGGCACTCTTGCTGCCGTTGTCCGCCGCAATTCGCAGCTGCGCCGTTCGCGCCGAAACAATCGCCAGTTCGGACATGGCAAAGACCCCGTTCAACAGGATCAGCCCGGCCAGCGCAGCCAGATAGTGCCAAGGGAATGCGGTCATCGCAAGAAAGTCGCTAGCACATTTGCCCCGCTTGTCTAAGACTGTTCATGGGCTTGGGGGCTACTGATGGAACCGGTCAGGAAATCATGCGTTCCCCGGCCATCACTTGTTCATTTTTCGCATCCTAGCTGATCCGGAGTGAGCAAGACCCACTTTTGGGGAACTCGGAGGACGTCATGAAGACTTCACGTATTCTGGTTGCGGGCATCGGCGCTATATCTCTCGTTTCGCTGAGCGCCTGCGTAACCGATCCCAATACCGGCGAACGGACGGTTTCGCGGGCGGCCATCGGCGGCCTTGGCGGCGCTGGCCTGGGCTATCTGCTGGGTGGCATTGTCGGGGGCAAGACCGCGCGCATCGTGGGCGCAGGCATTGGTGCAGCCGCTGGCGGCTATGTCGGCTACCGCATGGACGAACAGATCCGCGAACTGGACGAAGTGACGGCGGGCACCGGCGTGGACGTGAGCCAGACGCCGGGCGGCGATGGCATCCTGCTGAACTTCCCCGATGTCACCTTTGCGGTCGATTCGACCACGATCAGCCCGGCCATGCGCGCGGTGCTGGATGATGTGGCGGCCAGCATGATCCGTTATCCCAATTCGCTGATCGACGTCATGGGACACACCGATTCGACCGGATCGGATGCCTATAATCTCGACCTCTCGCGCCGCCGCGCCGAATCGGTGGCGAACTACCTCGTGTCGCGCGGCGTGTCGCGCGCCCGGATCGAGACGATCGGCTATGGCGAGCAATATCCCATCGCCGACAACACCACCGCAGCGGGCCGTTCGCAGAACCGCCGCGTGGAAATCCGCATTACGCCCGTCACCGAACAGGACGTGCGTCAGGCCTATTGATCAGGGATGGAGGGGCCGCCCGGCCCCTCCTCCTCACCCGTGTTCTGCCTTGAAGGCGGGGTCAGCTCAGCGCCCTTGCGCGATCCGCCAGCCGTTCCACCGCCGCTGCGTGGATCGCGGGCGCAGTGACCAGCAGGCCAAAGGCGCGCGGATCGGGCTTGTTGTAAGCCAGCGCATTCCCGAAGGCATCGGTCACCCGCGCACCTGCTTCACGTGCGATCAGGGTTGCGGCGGCCACATCCCATTCCGACCCCCAGCGCAGCGTGGCGACCAGATCGGCCCGGTTATCCGCCACCATGGCAATGCGCAGCGCGATCGAATTGGGCTTTTCGACCAAGGTCAGATCGGCATCTTCCGGGGCCAGACTGTCGGCAGGAACGCGCGCGCCGGGAAAGACGCGCCGTGTGCTGGCGCTGATATCCACGCCGTTGAGCCGCGCGCCGGTGCCCGCAGTGGCTGTCCACACCTCATCGCGGGCGGGCGCCACCAGCAGGCCGATCAGCGGGCGACCGGCGCTGATCAAGCCCACCGACACCGCCCAGCCGGTGCGGCCGCGCAGATAATCGCGCGTGCCGTCAATCGGATCGACCACCCAGATGAGATCGCGTTGCAGGCGTGCCGGATCGTCCGCCGTTTCTTCCGAAAGCCACCCTGCGGCGGGCAACAGGCGGCCCAGTTCCACCTTCAGGAAAGCGTCCACTTCCAGATCGGCGGCGCAGACCGGGCTTTCATCGCCCTTGTGCCAGCTTTCCACCGCATGGCCCGCGCCCGGCCATTGGCGCATGGCAATCTGCCCGGCTTCCAGACAGATATCTTTCAAGCGATTGCGGTCGATCATGCAAAGGCGAACTTGGAATGCGCTGCAACGCATTGCAAGGCCAAGGAGTTAGTGCTTTAGCGCGAAGCCAACCGATTCATCCGGAAAAAGGTTCTCTCTCCCATGAACATCCACGAATACCAGGCCAAGGAATTGCTCGCAAAGTTCGGCATTGGCGTGCCCGCAGGACACGCGGCGCTGACCGTGGAGGAAGCGGTGGCTGGGGCCAAGGCACTGCCGGGGCCGCTTTATGTGGTGAAGGCGCAGATCCATGCGGGCGGACGCGGCAAGGGCAAGTTCAAGGAACTCGGCCCCGATGCCAAGGGCGGCGTGCGCCTGGCCAAGAGTGTCGAGGAAGTGGAAGCCAATGCCCGCGAAATGCTGGGCAATACCCTCGTCACCGTGCAGACGGGCGAAGCGGGCAAGCAGGTCAACCGCCTCTACGTGACCGATGGCGTTGATATTGCTTCCGAATATTACCTTTCCATGCTGGTTGACCGCGCCAGCGGCCGGATCGCCATGATCGTATCCACCGAAGGCGGCATGGATATCGAAACCGTGGCGCATGACACGCCCGAAAAGATCACCACGATCACCATCGACCCTGCCACCGGCTTCATGCCGCATCACGGCCGCGCGGTGGCCTTTGCGCTGAAGCTGTCGGGCGATCTCAACAAGCAGGCGCAGAAGCTGGCGGCACAGCTTTACACCGCCTTCACCTCGCTTGATTGCGATATGCTGGAAATCAACCCGCTGGTCGAAACGGTGGATGGCAATCTGCTGGTGCTCGACACCAAGATGAGCTTCGATTCGAATGCGCTGTTCCGCCACAAGGACATTGAGGCGCTGCGCGACGAGACCGAGGAAGACCCGATGGAGGTCGAGGCCAGCAAGTATGACCTCGCCTATATCAAGCTGGATGGCGATATCGGCTGCATGGTCAACGGTGCGGGCCTTGCCATGGCGACGATGGATATCATCAAGCTGAACGGTTCGTTCCCGGCCAACTTCCTCGATGTGGGCGGCGGCGCGAGCAAGGAAAAGGTGACGGCCGCGTTCAAGATCATCCTGTCCGATCCGGCGGTGAAGGGCATTCTGGTCAACATCTTCGGCGGCATCATGCGCTGCGACACCATTGCCGAAGGCATCGTGGCTGCCGCGCGCGAAGTCGACCTGTCGGTGCCGCTGGTGGTGCGCCTGGAAGGCACCAATGTGGAGCTGGGCAAGCAGATCCTGGAGCAGTCGGGCCTGCCCATCGTGGCGGCGGACAATCTGGGCGATGCGGCACGCAAGATCGTGGCCGAGGTGAAGCAGGCCGCCTGATCGCGGCAGAGCCTTTTCCTCCGTTACAATTTGCAATTATTCACCGCTTGACCTCCGGCGCGATGGCAATAGCCTTGTGCGCCGGAGGGATGCCCAATGAAAAGAACAACGCTTTGGCTGGCGGCTGCGGCTGTCGCGCTTTCGCCCATGACCGTAACCGCGCAGGACAGGTCCCGCGTTTTCCAGCCATCGGGGCCGTGGACTGCGGACTTCGGGGATGATTACTGCCGGCTGCTGCGCACATTCAGCGACGGGCGGGAGACGGTTTCGATCTCGTTCGAGAAGATTGACACCGGCCCCACGATGCGCCTGACGGTGCTTGGCAACGCCCCATCGGTCTATCGCGGATCGGACGAGATCGGCGTGGAATTCGTTCCTTCGGCAAGCCCCCGACGCCTGCCCTTTGCCCGGTCAACATCTACCGATGGCCAGCAATTGCTGATTTTTTCCGGCGTAGCGATCGATGACGGCAGCGCAGCGCCTATGGGCGAGAATGCGGCTCCTCCTCCCGCTACCCTGCCCAGCGCTGCCGAGCGCGATGCGCAGGAACTGGCCCGCGGCGCACAGATCACCGCGCTCAGCCTGACGAGCGGCCTGACAACCCCGGTGCGGATCGAGACCGGATCGCTGCGCAACGCGATGGAGGTGTTGCAAACCTGCGGTTACGATCTTTTGTCGATCTGGGGTCTCGACCCGGAGAAACACCGCACGCTGTCGCGCCCCGCTTTCCCCCCGCCCGGCCCGCTGCTGGCCAATGGCACGATACCCTTTGGCGAATTTTCCCGGCTGGCAGGCGGCTCGAACATGGTGCGCGTCATGGTTAGTGCCGAGGGGAGGCCGACAGCCTGCGAGATCCACTATCCGACGCTGAGCGCCAATGTGAACACGCGGATCTGCGCACAGATCATGGACAATGTCCGGTTCCAGCCAGCTCTGGATGCCGAAGGGCAGCCGATGGCAAGCTATTGGACTGTTCCGCCCTTCGTGCTCATGGGGCCCCCACCCGGCCGCCGCTAATCCGCGCGCGTCAGAAAAGCTGCGTGATGGCGTGGAGGGCAACACCCACCAGCCCGCCCACCAGCGTGCCGTTGATGCGGATGAATTGCAGATCGCGGCCCACCGCGTTCTCGATCCGGTCGGTGATCGTCTGCGCGTCCCAGCGCTTCACCGTTTCGGAGACGAGCCGCACGATCTGCTCGCCATAGCGCTGCGCCACGCCCACCAGCGTGCGGCGCGCAAGGCGGTTGATCTGCGCCTGCAAGGCCGGGTCGGATTGCAGCTTCTCCCCCAGTTCGCGCAAGGCCGCACCCAATTGGCCGTCGAGCGCTGCATCGGGGTCGCGCGCGGCGGCGATCATGCCGTGGCGGATGCGTTCCCACACGCCCATCCACCAGTCGCCCAGCGCCGGATTGGCGAGCAGGTCGAGCTTGGCGCGTTCCACCTTGGCGCGCAAAGCGGGGTCGGATTGCAGATCGGCCGCCAGTTTTGCCAGCCCTTCCTCCATCCGCCCACGCAGGGGATGCTGCGGATCGACGAGGATTTCGGCCAGCAGGCGGTAAAGGCCATCCAGCACGGATGAGGAGAGGCGATCATCCAGACCCGTCCAGCGCAGCACCGCATTGGCGCGCGCGCGGATCATCTCGCGCACCAGTTCCTCGTTGCCTTCCAGCGTCAGCCCCGCCCAGCGCACCAGGGCGTCGATCACCGGGCGGTGACGGCCATCCTCCATCGCGCCCGCCAGCATCCGGCCGAGCAGCGGCGACACCTCCAGCTTGCGCGCCTGCGCCGCCAGCCCGGCCTTGACCTGAAGGCCCAGCCTTTCGGGATCGAGAGCCTCCAGCAAGTCGACCAGCAATTGCACCGTGCCGCTGCGGATGCGGCCCAGCTGGGCATCGCTGCTGCGCCGTTCCACCAGAAAGCCGCCCAGTGCGGCAGCAAGATTCATATCCTGCAAGCGCCGCGCCACCACGTGGGGGGTGAGGAAATTGCGCCGCAGGAAATCCGCCATCGTATCGGCGATGCGGTCCTTGTTGCGCGGAATGATCGCGGTATGCGGGATCGGCAGGCCCAGCGGATGGCGAAACAAGGCTGTGACGGCAAACCAGTCGGCCAGCCCGCCGATCATGCCCGCTTCGGCAAAGGCGCGGATATAGCCCCAGGCAGGGTGCATATCCTGCCGGGGAAAGGCGATGGCAAAGACCACCGCCATCGCCACCAGCATCAGCGTGGCAGAGATGCGCATCACCCTTGCGCGATCGACAGGGGCACGCGCGCCGGGCGTGGAAATGGCAAACGGGTCTGTCACAGTCCGGCCAGTCTAACGCGGCTGGCCCGCGCGCACCATGGGGCTGGCCGGCCGATGCCTATTCCGCCGGCACCGGTTGCGCACGCGCCTTGTCGGCATCACTGTCACCGGGCTTGTAGGTAAGCAGGTTCTCGCGCAGCCACGGCCCCACGCGCTTTTCCAGCCCATCAGCGAGGCTGAAGCCCGCCGGCACGATCAGCAGGGTGAGCAGCGTGGACAGAATCAGGCCGCCGATCACCACCGTGCCCATCGGCGCGCGCCACGCCGAATCGCCGCTGAGCGAAAGCGCGGTGGGCAGCATCCCTGCGGTCATGGCGATGGTCGTCATCACGATGGGCTGCGCACGCTTGTGCCCGGCTTCCAGAATGGCCGCACGCTTGGCAGCGCCCTTTTCCATCTCGTCGAGCGCAAAGTCGATCAGCAGGATCGAGTTCTTGCCGACAATGCCGAACAGCATGAGAATACCGATGAACACCGGCAGCGAGAGCGGCTGGCCCAGCGCCCAGACGAGCACCAGCCCGCCGAGCGGCGCCAGCGCCAGCGAAGCCATGTTGACCAGCGGCGAAACGAGGCGGCGGTACAGCAGCACCAGCACGGCAAAGACCAGCAGGATGCCCGTCACCAGCGCCACGCCGAAACTGTCGATCAGCTGGCCCTGCCATTCGTCCTGACCCACCGGGGTATTGGCAACGCCGGTGGGCAGGTTGCGCATGATCGGCAGATTGTTGATCGCCGACATCACCGAACCGCGCGCGGCATCGGGCGCCAGATCAGCGCTGACAAAGACCCGGCGGTTCTGGTTGTAACGCTCGATCGAGGTTGGCCCCATGCCAAGGCCGATTTCGGCCACGCGCTCCAGCGGAACCGATCCGCCGGTGGAGGTGGGCACGGGCAGGTTGCGGATAACCGACAGATTGCGCCGGTCGCCTTCGGCAAGGCGCACGCGAATGGGGATCTGCCGGTCGGAAAGGGAGAATTTGGCTGCGTTCTGGTCAATATCGCCCAGCGTGGCGATACGGATCGCCTGGCTGAGCGCCTGCGTGGTGACGCCCAGGCTGGCCGCCAGATCCTCGCGCGGCTTGATGATCAATTCGGGCCGCTGGAGGTCCAGCTCCACGCGCGGGCCGACCGCGCCGGGCACATCCTGCATCTGTTCGACCAGCGTATTGGCAGCCGATTCCAGCGCCGCCGGATCGGAACCCGACAGCATGATCGTGATCGCACGGCCCGAACCGCCGCCGCCACCGCCGCCATCCTGGTCCTGGAAATTGACCCGCGCATCGGGAATGTTGGACAATTCCGGCCCCAATTCACGGATGAATTCGAGACTGGTGCGTTCGCGGTCCGGCTTGAACACAAGGCGCACCATGCCGCTGCCTTCATTGGCAATGCCCAGGGCCAGCGCCACTTCGGGCTCCTCGCTCATCCGCGCGGCCACGCGGCTGACCACTTCGTCGGTCTGCTGCAAGGTCGTTCCCGGCACCATATTGATGCGGATCATCGCAAAATCGCTGTCCGCATTGGGGAAGAACTGCATCGGGATGCGGCTGCCGACAAGGACGGTCAGCCCCAGCGCCACAACGCCCACCAGCATCATCCACACGCGGTGATCAAGGAAACGCGCGCCCAGATAACGTGCGCGGGCGAAGAAGGGATTGCTGTCATACCCTGCCATCCGGCCGCCAATCAGGCCGAGGAGGAAATTGACGAGGCCGCCCACCAGATAGGCAAGCACAAGCAGGCCCAGCATCAGGCCAAAGGACAAGCCGGCTTCGCCGCTTTCGCCGGACGCATCCGCCCCGCTGCCCATCCATTGGCGCAGGCCGAGAATGACGATCAGTCCGCTGGCCACGGCCAGCAGGTGGAACCACCAGCGCGTGCCCGTCTTGCCGATGCGCGCGCGCATGGCGCGGAACCTGCTGTCATCCAGCGACCAGCGCAGCACCTTCATATAGGTGTCCATCAGGCGGCCTTCGCCGTGCGCGGCCTCGCCCTTGGCTTTCAGGAAGTAGGCCGCGACCATCGGCGTAATCATGCGCGCCACCGCCAGACTCATCAGCACCGAAACAACAACGGTGAGCCCGAAATTCTTGAAGAACTGGCCTGACACGCCCGGCATCAGGCCCACCGGCAGGAACACCGCCACGATGGAGAAGGTGGTGGCGACCACCGCCAGCCCGATTTCGTCCGCCGCGTCGATGGAGGCCTGATAGGCGCTTTTGCCCATGCGCATATGGCGCACGATGTTCTCGATCTCCACGATCGCATCATCGACCAGCACGCCTGCAACCAGTCCCAAGGCAAGCAGGGAGAGCGTATTGAGCGTGAAGCCCAGCCATTCCATGAAATAGAAGGTCGGTATCGCCGATAGCGGGATGGCCAGCGCGGCGATGATCGTGGCGCGCCAGTCCCTCAGAAACAGGAACACGACGACCACGGCCAGAATGGCGCCTTCCACCATGGCGGCCATGCTGCTTTCATACTGGGCCTTGGTGTAATCGACTTCCGTGAACAGGCGGGTGAAGCGGATGCCGGGATTGGCCTCCTCCAATTCCTGCAGGACTTCCACCGCGCCGTCGTAAACGGCGACATCGGATTCGCCGCGTGCGCGGGTAATCGAGAAAGTGACGACCTGCCGCCCGTCAATCTTGGCGAGCGAGCGGATTTCGCCATAGGCATCGCGCACCGTGGCGATATCGGCCAGCTTGACCGTGCGCCCGCCGCCCAGCGCGATCTGCGTCTGCGACAATTCGTAAGCCGACCCGGCATTGCCCAGCACGCGAACCGATTGCCGCGAACCGGCGATCTCAGCCTGCCCGCCCGCCGCGTTCACATTGGTCTGGCGCAGCGTGGAATTCACCGCAGCCGCGGTAACGCCCAGCGACTGCATCTTGGCCGGATCGAGAATGACAAGGATTTCGCGATCCACCCCGCCGCTGCGGTTCACTTCGGCCAGGCCGGGGACGTTCAGCAGCGCCTTGGTAATCGTGTCGTCGATAAACCAGCTCAGCTCCTCGATCGTCATGTCATCGGCGGTGACGCCGAAATAGACGATGGGCTGCGAACTGGTCTGCTGCTTGAAAATGCGCGGTTCCAGAATCCCGTCGGGCAACTCGCCCCGGATCTGGTCGACCGCGCTTTTGACCTCGTTCACCGCTTCGGCAATGTCGGTGCCAAGCAGGAACTGCACCTGCGTGGATGAACTGCCTTCGCTGGCGGTCGAGCGGATGCTTTCGACCCCGTCCAGCGTCTGCACCGCAGCTTCCACGCGCTGGGTGATCTGGTTCTCTATCTCGCTCGGCGCGGCGCCGGGCTGCGCGATGGAGATGATGACCACCGGAAATTCGATATCCGGGCGATCCTGGATATCCATCCGCTGGAACGCCATGATCCCGGCCAGCATCAGGCCGATGAAAGCGAGCAGCGGGACGATCGGGTTGCGGATCGACCAGGCAGAGATGTTGCGGAAATTCATGCGCCCGCGCCTATCGCGCCGGGGCCGGGGCCGGGGCCGGGGCCGCGCCCTCCACCACCGGACGCACGGTTTCCCCCACATTGAGGAAGCCGCCCGCGCGCGCCACGATGCGCTCCTGTCCGGTCAAGCCAGCGGCAATGATGATGCCATCGTCGCTGATCATGCCCAGTTGCACATCGCGCCGCTCCACCTTGTTTTCGGCGTTGACAACCAGCACATAGCTGCCGCTGTCATCGGAGAGAACCGCGCTTTCGGGCAGGCGCGGAGCTACCACCGCTCCGCTGTCGATCTGGATCGAGGCAAATCCGCCGGGGCGCAGCGAGGCGTTGTATGCCATCGCGCACCGCGCGGTGCCCTGCCGGGTCTGTTCGTTGATCACAGGTGATTTCTGCCAGATCTGGCAGGTAAAGGTCTGGTCGCTGCCCACCGGAGTGACCCGCCCCGTCGCGCCCACGGGGATGCGGTCAAGCTCGCTCTCGCCAATCTGTGCCAGCAATTCCATTTCTCCGCCGCGCGCGATGGAGAACAGGACGCCTGAACCTGCGCCCACCACCTGGCCGGGTTCGACATTGCGTGTCAGCAACAGCCCGGCCGCCGGGGCCACGATGTTGAGCTGCGCATTGCGTGCCTGCCGCTCGCCCAGCTGCGCCTCGGCCACGCGCACGCGGGCATTCGCGGCGTCGCGGGTGGCGGTGAGCCGGTCGACATCGGCCTGGCTGATGAAGCCGCGGTCCACCAGCTGCAGCGCGCGATCGAGATTGGCCTGCGCCAGGCTGGCATCGGCGCGCGCGACTTCGATCTGTGCGGCGGCGCTGGCGGTCTGCTGGGTCTGCACCGAACGGTCGATCACGGCAAGCACCTGACCTGCCTTGACCCACTGGCCCGCCTCTACGGGCACGGACACCACGCGCCCGCCTTCCCCCACCACGCCCACCGGCATTTCGCGGCGCGCCGCCAGCGTGCCGGTTGCGTTGATCAGGCCCGCATAACTTCCCACGCCCGGGCTGATGACGGTGACGGCCGGGATCGTGCCTTCGGCCTGACCGGTGAAGGGCGCAGGCTCGTCGCTGCGGTTCAGGAGGAAGAAGGCGATGATCGCCGCAACACCCAGAACGGCCAGCGCAATGATGAGATTGCGCTTCTTCCGCGCGCGCAATGCATCCTGTTCATCCAGAGTCCCGCCAGGCTGCCCGGAATCCTGCGAAATCTCGCTCAGGTCCATTCGCGTTTCGTAGTTCATTTGCGCAGTCCGCCTCGATCTTACGGTCCGGCGCGGATCGCCTGGAGCCCCCTTTTTCCGCCGGATCGCTCCGCACGGTAACGGGTCATGCCCTAGCACCGCTGCCGCAGCCCGCCGAGATGGCCTGACTGCCGTAACCGGTTGCGCCATATACGCTTGCGTTGCGTGCTGCAACGCACCCATCGTCCAGAGGGCGAGCACCATCGACCAACGGTGCGTCAGCGGCAAAGCAAAAAGGCCGGAAACGCGAGGGTTTCCGGCCCTAAAGCCAATTTGTATCATTTTGTCAGGCGGTCATCCGATCGCCTTTGTGCACCCGGACTCTAGCGAATCCGGCCGCGCTGAACCAGATTGACAATGCCCAGCAGCACGATGGCGCCGAGCAGCGCGATCAACAGGCCGGTGAGCGAAAAGGCCTGCACCGTCCCCTGAACGCCGAACAACGGGCCGGCAAGCCAGTTGCCGATCACCGAACCAACGATACCGACAACGACATTCCAGAAAATGCCCATCGACGCATCGCGGTTCATGACCAGGCTGGCCAGCCAACCGGCAATGCCGCCTACGATAATTGCAATGATCCATCCCATAACCGTCTCCTCCTGTTTCCCTCCGGCCTTACGGGCCCGCAGGCGCCCTGCTGCATCAATGCGGCAGAGCCCATGCGGTTCCGGCCTCGCGCAGTTAAGAGCGAGGCCGGAGGGGAAACTGACGGTTAACGAAACACGAGTCCAACGAATTGAATCAAGCGGCCCGGATGAAGCCAACGGCCGTCAATATTTGAGCTGGCGCTCGTAAAGGTCGCGGTAATGCTGGATGCGGGTCACGCGCAGGCCCTGCATCCCCGAACGGTCCACCGCCCGTTGCCAGCTGGCGAATTCCTCCAGCGTAAGCGAATAGCGCTCCAGCACCTCGTCTATGGTCAGCAGGCCGCCATTTACAGCGGCCACGACCTCGGCCTTGCGGCGCACCACCCAGCGGCGGGTTTCGGGCGCGGGAAGATCGGCAAGCGTCAACGGCTCCCCAAGGGGACCGATGACTTGCGCGGGGCGGATTTTCTGGTTCTCGATCATTATTTCCTCTGGTCGCTGCCGCAACCGGCATCACGCGATGCCCCGGTAATGACCCCAAGCGCTTTTCGATCGGCTAAATCTTCAAGGTTAACGCCCTGTTTGCCATTGGAGAGCGCAGCAATCCGCCGCGCCGAATCGGCATCGAAACTTGCCAGCTTCTCCGCTTCTCCTGGCCGGCGCAGGGCGCAACGCAAATCACGCACAGCATCAAGCCGTGCGCGCAGGTCGCGCCACGTCATTTCGCGCAAGATTCCGGATTCGCCGGAATCCTGTCCGGTTTCAATGGCCTGCTTGGCCGAAGGCAGTTTTCCCTCGTACATGACAAGCGTCTTACACGCTCAACCGTCAAGAAGCGGTAAAGCCGCGCTTAACCACGCCTTAGCCGCGGCCTCGACGTTTTGCCCTCGGCCCTCTGCTATTCCTTGCCCGCGGCCGCGCCATTGGCGCGCGGACGGCAAGAGTGTATGGGCCGCCCATGCCCGCCGCCTCCCTTTCTCCTGCTCCGCCGCTTGATGCGCAGTGCGCCGCCGCCCTGTTCGATCTGCCGCGCGCCGCAGCCAAGTGCCGAATCGTGGTCGCCATGTCGGGCGGGGTCGATTCCTCGGTCGTGGCGGCCCTTGCCGCCGCCAGTGGGGCCGAAGTGATCGGCATCACGCTGCAACTTTACGATTATGGCGCGGCCACCGGGCGAAAGGGCGCGTGCTGCGCGGGCGACGATATCCGCGATGCGCGCGCGGTGGCCGACCGGTTGGGCATCGCGCATTACGTATTCGACCATGAGAGCGCTTTTCGCGAGGATGTGGTGGAACGCTTTGCCGATGATTATCTGGCGGGGCGCACGCCGATCCCCTGCATTCGCTGCAATATGGGGCCAAAATTCACCGATCTGTTGCGCATGGCGCGCGATCTGGGGGCCGATTGTCTGGCAACAGGCCACTATGTGCGCCGGGTGATGGGTGCCGCGGGGCCGGAACTGCACCGCGCCGCTGATCCGGCGCGCGACCAGTCCTATTTCCTTTACGGCACGACCGGGGAACAGCTCGCTTTCCTGCGCTATCCGCTTGGTGGCCTGCCCAAAGACGAGGTGCGACGTCTGGCGGCAGGATACGGGCTTGCCGTGGCAGCCAAGCCCGACAGTCAGGATATCTGTTTTGTGCCCGATGGGGATTACGCCCGCATCGTCACCAAGGTGCGCCCCGAAGGCGTTCGGGCCGGCGAGATCGTCCATGCCGCCACGGGCGAGGTGCTGGGCCACCACAAGGGCATTATCCATTACACAGTGGGCCAGCGGCGCGGGCTGGAAATCGGCGGACTGGCCGAGCCGCTCTATGTCGTGGCGCTCGATGCCGCCAGCGCCCAGGTGCGCGTGGGGCCAAAAGCGATGCTGGCGGTCGCGTCGGCGCAATTGATCGAGACGAACCGCATCGGCCCGCTGCCGGGCCATGGGCTGACGGCCAAGGTGCGGTCGCTGGCAAAGCCCGTCCCGGTCACGCTGGAAGGCGAATTGGGTGACGGCGCATCCGCCACCATCCGCTTTGCCGCACCCGAATTCGGCGTGGCCCCGGGGCAGGCGGCGGTGCTCTATTGCGGGGACAGGGTCGTCGGCGGCGGCTGGATCGATTCGACCGGGGCAGCCGCCTAGTTTTCCCACCCCTCCAGCACGCAGCCAAAGCCGTCGCGGTATTGCGCCGTGGCGCGGGCGACCAGGGGCACGCGGGCGGTGACCGTCCGCGCCTCGTCATCTTCGCTCAGGAACACCGCCTCCATGCCGGGGACGAAATCGCCCTTGCAGCTCGCCAGATCGCGCCCGCCCAGATGGCGGCACGAACAGGCGGTACGCGCGCCATAGGCGGTGGCGACTTCGGCCTGCGCGCGGATGGGCGCGCCCCATTGCCAGGCGGCAAGGCCGAGCACCAGCAGCGCCCCCATTAGCCAGAACGCCCAGCCATTTTTCGGGCCGCGACGCGGGCCAAGGAGGGTGGTCGCTTGTCCTTTCTTTCGGGTTGCCATTCCTGCCTGCCTGTTCAATTGAGGCGCTGATGCTGCCTTCGCCTGATCCTGCCACCTTCCCTAAACGCGCCAAGCGGCTGCGGCCAAGCGCCAAACGTGCCATGGCATCGCTGGGCGCGATTCTGCTTGCCTCATGCGGGCAGGAAGGCCCACCGCCCCTGCCGCCGCTTCCCGAAAGCGCGCTGGAAGCCGTGGCGGTGGAACCCGGCGTCCCGCGCGAGGAGCTGGCGCGCCGGCTGGACGCGCTGTTCACTGGCGATGACCTTGGCGAAACCTATGCCGTGGTCATCATGCACCGCGGCGAAGTGGTGGCCGAGCGGTATGCCGAGGGGTTTTCCGCCGACACCCGCTTCATCGGCTGGTCGATGTCCAAGACCGTCACCGCCGTGCTGATCGGCATGATGGTGGCCGACGGGCGACTGGCGCTCGATACCAGCCCGCCGATTGATCACTGGCAGCGCGCCGGCGATCCGCGCGGCGCGATTACGCTGCGGCATCTGCTCCAGATGCGGTCGGGCCTCAGGCACCAGGAAGGAGCCGAACCGGTGCAGGACAGTTCCGAAGTGCGGATGCTGTTCCTCGACGGGCGCGACGATATGGCGGCCTGGGCCGAAGCGCAGCCTCTGGCGCATGAGCCGGGCAGCCAGTTCACCTATTCCACCGCCACCACGGTTATTCTGGGCGACATCATGGCGCGGCTGCTCGCGCCCGAAGGCGATGCCGCCACACGCCAGCGCGCCATGGCCGATTTTCTGGAGGCTCGCCTTGCCGTGCCGCTGGGCCTGACCAGCATGGTGGGCGAATATGACGCGGCGGGCACTCTCATCGCGGGCAGCGCGATCTGGGCCAATGCGCGCGACTGGGCACGGTTTGGCGATTTCCTGCGCAGCGGCGGCGCTGCGGGCGGCGTGCAGGTGGTGCCGCGCGGCTGGGTCGATTTCATGAAAAGCGAAAGCCCGCGCGCGCCCGATTACGGCGCGCAACTCTGGCTCAACCGCCCCTCGGGCACCGAGCGCAATGTGATCTTTGCCGACCAAGGCCCGGACACGGCCTTTGCCGCAATGGGCCATCTGGGGCAGGTGCTCTATATCTCGCCGCAGCAGGGGCTGGTAATCCTGCGCACCGGCAAGACGCTGGACGAAGAGGAACGCGCACTGATGGATGCTATCGCGGCAATTTCCGCGCTTTACCCGGTGCGTTGACGGCGCGTTACCGGCGATCGGGGAGCAATTCCTCGCCCTCGGCGCGCACAAGCCCTTCAGGGTCGGGGTGAATCAGCACTTCCACGCCGGGAAATTCGGCCTCGATCCGCGCTTCCAGCTCGTCCATCAGGCGGTGGGCATCGGCCACGCTCATCCGCGGATCAACCGCCGCGTGGAACTGCACAAAATCCTTGGCCCCGCTGGTGCGCGTGCGCAGATCGTGCACCCCGCGCAGTTCCGGATGGCGCGCCAGCACGGCGAGGAAGGCGCTGCGCCGTTCCTCCGGCCATTCGTGATCCATAAGATGATCTATCGCACTGCCCGCCGCG
Source organism: Alteraurantiacibacter palmitatis (assembly GCF_037154115.1). NCBI lineage: Bacteria > Pseudomonadati > Pseudomonadota > Alphaproteobacteria > Sphingomonadales > Erythrobacteraceae > Alteraurantiacibacter > Alteraurantiacibacter palmitatis. The sequence goes on from NZ_JBANRO010000004.1 coordinate 195,982, forward strand.
CGCCACGCGCTCCAACCCAGCCACAGCGCGATCCCCAGCCCAAACAGCGGATCAGCTCCGGCGACATTCAGATAGCGGTCGAGCACCAGCGCCGCGATCACCGCGAGATTGAGCGCCAGATCGCTCTTGTAATGCAGATGGTCGGTGGAAATCGCCAGGCTGCCGGTGCGCGCGATCACATGGCGCTGCCACCCGATCAGCGCCAGCGTCGCCACAATGGCAATGACGGAAACGGCGATGCCCTCCTCCGCGCCAGCCACCCGCCCGCCGGCCAGCCATTGGCCCACCGCGCGGTACGCCAGCCCGAAAACGGAAAGCGTTATCAGCACAACCTGAAACATCGCGGCCAGCGCTTCGGCCTTGCCGTGGCCGAAACGGTGCGTGGCATCCGCCGGGCGCGCGGCGATCACCACGCCCGCCAGCGCCGCCATGCTGGCCACCAGATCGAGCGCGGTATCCGCCAGACTGCCCAGCATGGCGGTGGAACCGGTTTGCCAGACCGCCCACAGCTTCATCCCCACCAGCAGCAACGCCACCGCCATGCTGGCATAGGCGGCGCTGCGCGTCAGCCAGGCGCGCTCTGCCTCGGCCGGCGTGCGCGGCGCGCTCACGGATAGAGCAGCGTGCTGGTCCAGCCGCCTGTCGCGGTGCGGGTGAACTGGCGGCGTTCGTGCAGGCGATTGGGGCGATCGGTCCAGAACTCCATCCGTGCCGGATCAAGGCGGAACCCCGTCCAGTGCGGCGGGCGCGGAACCTGCACCGGGCAGGCCTCGGCAATCTGCTCCACGCGCCGCAGATAAGTCGCCCGCGAATCGAGCGGGCGCGACTGGTCGCTGGCCGCGCTGCCCACTTGCGATTTCAGCGGGCGCGAATGGAAATAGGCGTCGGCCTCTTGGGCGCTCACCTCGGTCAGCGGGCCTTCGATGCGGATCTGGCGGCGCAGGCTCTTCCAGTGGAACAGCAGCGCGGCATTGGGATTGGCGAGGATTTCGCCGCCCTTGCGGCTGTGCGAATTGGTATAGAATACGAAACCGCGCGCATCGTGTCCCTTCAGCAGCACCATGCGCACCGATGGCAGCCCGTCGGGTGTGGCCGTGGCCAGCGCCATGGCGTTGGGGTCGTTCGGTTCTGCCCCGTTCGCCTCTTCGAACCAGGCATCGAAAAGGACGAAAGGATCGGTATCGGGAATGGCGTTGTCGGTATCCTGCATAAGGCCGGGTTACTCCAAGCGGCAAACGCTTGCCAGCCAACAATGCATTACCTAGCTAACACACCATGAGTGATCCTTACGCAACACTGGGGGTATCCCGCACGGCAAGCGAGGCGGAGATCAAATCCGCCTATCGCAAGTTGGCGAAAGAACTGCATCCCGACCGCAACAAGGACAATCCCAGGGCCTCGGAACGCTTCTCCGATGTCACCCGCGCCTACGATCTGCTCTCCGACAAGGAAAAGCGCGGCCAGTTCGACCGGGGCGAAATCGATGCCGAGGGCAATCCGCGTATGCCCTTTGGCCAGGGCGGCTTTGGACCTGGGGCAGGTGGCGGCGGATTTCGCGGTGCGGGCGGGCCGGAAGAAATGGATCTTTCCGACCTGTTCGAAGGGCTGTTTGGCGGGCGCATGGGCGCACGGGCAAGCGGCGGATTCGGCGGGGCGGGCTTTGGCCGTCGCCCGCCGCCCCCACCTCCGCGCGGGGCCAATCTTGCTTACACGCTGAAAGTGCCCTTTGTGGATGCAGCCACGCGTGCGCCGCAACGCATCACGCTGGGCGATGGCAAGACAATCGACCTCAAGCTCCCCGCCGGGCTGGAAGATGGCACGCAGATGCGGCTGAAAGGCAAGGGCGAGCCGGGGCCGGGCGGCGCGGGCGATGCGCTGGTGACGATCAAGATCGAGCCGCATCCCTTCTTCCGCCGCGACGGGGCCGATGTTCTGCTCGAACTGCCGGTAACGCTCGACGAGGCGGTGAACGGCGGCAAGGTCAAGGTGCCCACGGTGGACGGGCCAGTGATGCTGAATGTGGCCGCAGGCTCGTCCTCGGGAAAGGTGCTGCGCCTGAAAGGCAAGGGCTTTTCCAAGAAGGACGGGTCGCGGGGTGACCAGCTGGTGACCCTGCAGATCCACCTGCCCGCCGATCCCGCCGCGCTGGCGGCCCGGCTGGATGGGTGGAAAGACGACAGTCCGGTGCGCCAGCGCTTCGGCTTGTGATGCAGGGGCACACCTGCCCTCGACCCGGCTTTACCCGCCTGTTAGGACGAGTGCATGGCTTTGCCCGGCACGCCCGAAGCGCCCTCATCTGACGAGGGCCTGGTTGACCTGTCGCCCGAAGCGCGGCGGCGCGAAGCGGTTCAGTCCGCACGGCTGCGCGACCGGATGCGCAACGGCAAAGATCGCCGCGAACTGCTGAGCAGATGCAAGGTCGTCCTGAGGCGGGCAATGGTGGGCATCTATAATGACGGCCCTATCCACGCCGGCAATCTTGCCTATCTGTCCATGCTGGCGATCTTCCCGTTCTTCCTGACCGGCGCCGCCGCCTTGTCGCTGCTGGGGGAGGAGGCCGAACAGGCCGCCGCGGTCAATGCGGTGCTCGCCGCCATGCCGCCGGTGGTGGCCGATGTGCTGCGCCCCGTGGCGCTGGCCGCGATCGAGGCGCGCAGCGGCTGGCTCTTGTGGGTGGGCGGGCTGATCGGCCTGTGGACGGTGGGCAGCCTGATCGAAACGATCCGCGACATTCTGCGCCGCGCCTATGGCACCAAGGCGACGCGAGCCTTCTGGATCTACCGCCTCGGCTCCACCGCGATCATTATCGGCGCGGTGCTGGTGCTGATGGCGTCGCTGGTGGCGCAGGTGATGATCGGCGCGGCACAGCAGGCCATTGCCGCCTGGATGCCTGAGCTGGCCAGCGCCCTGCGACAATTGGCATGGTCGCGGATCATCGCCACGGGCGGGCTGTTCGCGTCGATCTATCTGCTGTTCTATGCGCTCACCCCCGATCCCTACCGCCGCAGTCGCTACCCCAAATGGCCGGGTACCCTGCTGACAACGCTGTGGTGGCTGGGCGTCAGCATGGCCCTGCCGCCGGTGCTGCGTTCGGTCTTTACCTATGACCTCACCTACGGATCGCTGGCGGGCAGCATGATCGCACTTTTCTTTTTCTGGCTGGTGGGCTTAGGGATGGTCGCAGGTGCGGAACTGAACGCCGCACTGGCCGAGCCGGAGGGAATGGAGCCCGACAGCACGGCGAATAGGACGCAAGCGGCAGTTGAGGAGGGCGCGCAATGACGGCAGGTCTTGTTCCGGGTCTGATGCAGGGCAAGAAGGGCCTCATCATGGGGCTGGCGAATGAAAAATCGCTGGCCTGGGGCATTGCAAAGAAGCTGCATGAGCACGGCGCGGAAATGGCCTTTTCCTATCCCAACGAAGCCTTTGCCCGCCGCGTGGGGCCGCTTTCGGCCGAACTGGGCAGCGATTTCCTGATCGAGTGCGACGTGTCCGACATGGCGGCCATGGACGCCGCCTTCGCCCAGATCGAGGAGCGCTGGGGCAAGCTCGATTTCCTTGTCCACGCCATCGGCTTTTCCGACAAGAACGAGCTGCGCGGCAAATATGTCGATACCAGCCTCGAAAACTTCCTGCTGACGATGAACATCTCGGCCTATTCGCTCGTGGCGGCGGCGAAGCGCGCGCGCCCGCTGATGAAGGATGGCGGATCGATCATCACGCTGTCCTATTACGGCGCGGAAAAGGTCGTGCCGCATTACAATGTGATGGGCGTGGCCAAGGCGGCGCTGGAAACCAGCGTGAAATATCTCGCCAATGATCTGGGGCCGGAAAACATCCGCGTGAACGCGATTTCCGCCGGGCCGATCAAGACGCTGGCCGCCAGCGGGATCGGCGATTTCCGCTATATCCTCAAATGGAACGAGCTAAATTCGCCCATGCGGCGCAATGTCACGATCGAGGATGTGGGCGGCGCGGGCCTTTATTTCCTGTCCGATCTCGCCAGCGGCGTGACGGGCGAGGTGCACCATGTCGATGCGGGCTATCACCTGGTCGGCATGAAACAGGAAGACGCGCCCGACATCGCGCTGGCATAAGGCCCTCGTTCCGCATATGTTCCATCCCGAATCGGGGTTGGAGACAGATGATGGCGATGACAGGTGGATGCCGCTGCGGCGCGGTGCGGTATGAAGTTTCAGGCGATGTGCTGCACCACGCGCTGTGCCATTGCCGCGATTGCCAGATGGCCAGCGGTGCGCCGATGGTGGCGTGGCTGGCGGTAAAGGCAGAGGGCCTGCGCGTGACGCAGGGTGAAGCCGCCAGCTATGTCAGCCCGGCAGGTTCCCTCCGCCGTTTTTGCGGCAATTGCGGCACGCCGATGTTCTTCGAAAACGCCCAATTCCTGCCCGGTATTGTCGATGTGCAATCAGTGACGCTCGACGATCCCGATGCCCAGGCGCCGCAGGTCCACATTCAGGTGGCCGAACGGCGCAGCTGGATGGCGGATGCGGCCAGCCTGCCCGAATTTGAGCGATTTCCGGACTAGAGCCAATCGAAGGCCATATCGCTGAACAGCGCCAGCCAGGCGGCCAGCAGGCCGTACATCATCGTGCGGGGAAAAGTGTCCGGAAGTCGCGCCAGATCGGGCCGGCGGCGCGGATGGCTCAGCCAGTGCACGCTGCCCACCGGCGGCTGCGGATTTATGGAAGCCGTGCGGCCGCGCACCTCGTGCGTAACGGTGCCGTTCAGAAACTGGAAAACCGGAACGAATCCGTCCGTGCTCAAATCGTGCCGCACCACCGTGCCGCGCACATGGCGCACCCCCTGCACCACCCGCAGCAGATCGGGCCAGCCAAACAGCACCAGCGCGTAAAGCGCAGGCAGCAGCGCCGCGATGAGCAGAACCTTGAACACGGTGCGGGACTAGCCCGCGCGGCGCAGTTCCTCAACCGGGGCGGATGCAGCGACCGGCTGATCGGGCCAGATGCCGCGTGTGTCATACACGGCCTTGCCCTCGCGCTCGGCCAGGGGCACGGAACGGAACACATCGTGATCGACCAGCACGATCATCACGGCGCAATCCTCCAGCGCGCTGTCGATATCGGTCAGCATGGCGCCCGTCCCTTCGAACTCGCGCGGCAATTCGGCAGCGTAAGGCTCCACAATGTGGATGCGTTCACCATACCGGCGGGCAAGCGTCGCGGCGACAAGGCGCGCCGGGCTTTCGCGGAAATCGTCGATATTGGCTTTGAAGGCGAGGCCGAGGCAGGCCACCTTTGCACCTGGATTGGCTTCCACCAAGGCGGCAGCGCGGGCAATCACATGGTGGATCTTGCCGTCATTCACCCCGCGCGCGGTGCGGATCAGCGGGGTTTCCTCTGGCGCGGCAGACACGATGAACCACGGGTCCACCGCGATGCAATGCCCGCCCACACCGGGGCCGGGGGTGAGGATGTTCACGCGCGGATGCCGGTTGGCGAGGCGAATCACCTCCCACACATCCATGCCCAGCTTGTCGCACACCATCGACAGCTCGTTGGCAAAGGCGATGTTCACATCGCGAAACGCGTTTTCAACGAGCTTGGTCATTTCCGCGCTTTTTGCATCGGTGGTGACGCAGGTGCCGCGCACGAAGCGCTTGTAGAAGGACAGCGCCTTGCGCGCACAGCGCGGCGTAATGCCGCCAATGCTGCGGTCGTTATGCGCCAGCTCTTCCAGAATGCGGCCCGGCAGCACGCGTTCGGGGCAATAGGCGATCGAGATATCGGGCGTGCCGCTGGTCAGCCCCGGCATGGCCAGATCAGGCCGCGCGGCGGCGATGGCATCGCGCATCGCCTCGGTCGTGCCCACGGGTGAAGTCGATTCGAGGATCACCGTGTCGCCTGCCTTCAGCACGGCAGCTACATTCTTCGCCGCTTCGAGCACATAGGAAACATCGGGCGTGTGGCGGCCATCCTTGTGAAAGGGCGTGGGCACCGCGATCACGAAGACATCGGCCGGTTGCACTTCCAGCGAGGCGGTCAGCAGCCCGCGCGCCACCACGCCCTGCACCAGCCCGTCGAGATCGACCTCCTCGATATGAATTTCGCCCCGGTTGATCGTATCGACCACATGGGGCGTCACATCCATGCCGAACACGCGCATCCCGGCCCGCGCAATGATTGCGGCGGTGGGCAGGCCGATATAGCCAAGGCCGATGACAGAAACGGTGGGAAGCGATTGCCCGCGCATGAAATGCCTTTCGCGTGTGTGGTGCGAGAGGCTTTGGCGGAAATTGGTTGATATTCGGGTAATGCTGGTGGGGGTTCTGGGTCGTGAGCTTACGCTGAATTGCGGTGAATTGCCGAAGATCATGTGTCGATCCCGTTCCAGTCGCAGCAAGAGCCCACCCCCAGCCCCTCCCGCAAGCGGGAGGGGAGCGAGACTTGGCGGCCTTGCCGCCTAGTCGCAGCGGGGTGGGCATCGGGCCGGGATGGCAGCTTCCCACCCTCATTTCGGCCATTAGCTGCGAGGCCAACCCTCGCCAAAAGCGGTCACCCCGCCAGCAGATCGCAAATCCGCCCCGCGCTTTTCCCATCGCCAAACGGATTGTGCGCCCGCGCCATCGCCTCATAGGCCGCTGCGTCATCCAGCAGCCGCTCCGCCTCGGCCACGATGCGGTCGGCATCGGTTCCCACCAGCTTCGCCGTGCCGGCAGCAACGCCTTCGGGCCGCTCGGTCGTCTCGCGCATCACCAGCACCGGCTTGCCCAGCGCAGGCGCCTCTTCCTGCACGCCGCCGCTGTCAGTCAGCATCAGGGTGGACAGGCCAATCAGCCGGGCGAAATGCGGGTAATCGAGCGGTTCGATCATCGCCACATTGGCAATGCCGCCCAGCGCGCTGTCCATCACGGCGCGGACATTGGGGTTGAGGTGGACGGGGAAGATCACCGCCACATCATCGCGCGCGGCAAGGCGGCGGATCGCCTCGGCAATCGCCTCCATCCCGCCGCCGAAATTCTCGCGCCGGTGGGTGGTCACGCCGATAATGCGCTTGCCGTGAAAGCGCGCCTCCAGCTCCGCCAGCCCGCCCGCCAGCGCAGGATCGGCGGCAATCTTCGCGGTGATCCAGTGCAGCGCGTCGATCACCGTATTGCCGGTGACATGGACGCTCGCGGGCGGCACATTTTCCGCAAGCAAGGCATCGCGGCTGACCAGGGTGGGCGCGCAATGCAAGGCCGCGATGGAGCCGATGATCTTGCGGTTCACCTCTTCGGGCCAGGGGTGATAGATATTGTGCGAACGCAGCCCGGCCTCGACATGGCATACGCGGATCTTGCGGTAATAGGCGGCCAGCGCGCCCGCCATCGCGGTGGCGGTATCGCCCTGCACCACCACCCAATCGGGCTGTTCGGCATCCATCACGCGGCCAAGCCCGGTGATGAGGCGTGCGGTCAGTTCATCCAGCGTCTGGTCGGGCTGCATTACCGCCAGATCGTGATGCGGGGTGATGCCCGAAATGGCCAGCACCTGATCGAGCATCCCCCGGTGTTGCCCGGACACGCAGACGCGGCTGTCGAAACGCGGGTCAGCCTCCAGCGTGTGAACCAGCGGAAACAGCTTGATCGCCTCTGGCCTTGTGCCGAAGACGGTGAGGATGCGAAGCGGCAAAGTCATGCGCCGCCTATACCGGCCCAAGCGTTACCAAGCACCTAGCGGAGAAATCACGCCTAGGGCTGCATCACCGGCGGGCGCTGCGGGATGGCATCGGGATCGACCACGCGCAGTTCGGGCAGCGCCTCCTCCTCGCCCGGCAGCGGGGCATCACGCTCCGCCTCCAGCCGTTCGAGATAGGCGCGCTCCAGCTCTTCCACGCGGGCTTGCGTCATGCGCGCATCGGCGTCGATGGTTTCCAGCCGCTCGGCACGGGCCTGTTCGATCTGCAGGCTGAAGCGGCGTTCGGGCGAATTCTCGCGCTCGGCCCGCGCCAGTTCGATTTCCTGGATCGAGCAGCCGATTTCCGATCCACCGCCGACATTGGTGCACGAACCGGGGCCGAAAGCGCCCACCCGCTCGTTTTCGCGGGCGCGCTGCGCCCAGCTGCGGTTTTCGGGGCTGTTGCTTTGCCGCAGTCGACTGGGGATGCGGTAGGGATCCTCGATCTGTTCGCACACCACGATCGTATCGGGATCTTCGGATTGCGGGCAGACCTCGCCTTCCTGAAGCTGCACCATCATCACACGCTCGCCGCCGGTATCCTGCGCGGCAGCGGGCGGCGCCAGCAAGGCGGCGGCACCAAGGGCGGTGGTCAAGGTAAGGAGGCGCTGCATAGTCGGTTCCTTCTACGTCCTCTCGCCTGTGGCGACATTGGGCTTAACCTGCCGTGAAGACAGGAGCGCGTGCAATGATCCGCATCAAATCCGTTCCGAAAGGCGAATCGCCACGCGGCAGCCAAGACGGATCGCGGCGGAAAACAGCGGATAGGCTGGCGCCTTCTCCGCCCCTGCGGCCAGCGCGGCATCGCGGTGTTCGCGCTCGTCATCGCGGAAACGCGCGATCAGCGCGGCGAGTTCCGGATCATCGCCCTCCGCTTCCAGTTCTTCAAGTTGCGCGGTGTAGTGCCGGTCGATCTCCTCTTCGATCGCGGCGGTGCAGGCCATGGCCGCCTCTGGCCCGATCAGCGCAGAGCCTGCACCCAGCGCAAAGCCTGCCGCGTTCCAGACCGGATGCAGGGCCGTGGGACGCACGCCGCGCCGCGCCATCAGGGCATCGAACTGCGCGCGGTGTTCCGCCTCCTGCTCGGCCATGGCGCGGATTTCCGCCGAGTGCGGCCCCCGGTCGCCCATCACTGCCAATTGCCCGGCATAGATGCGGGTGGCGCCAAATTCGCCGGCCTGATCGACCCGGATCATGGCTGAACGGTCGGGTGATACGGCCATCGTCACTTCCTGTCCTTTTGTGTCAGCAAGGCAAATATGGCGATGGCCCCGCCAATCGAAAAGAGCGCGTTGAACCCCGCCAGCGAGATTCCGGCAAATGTCCAGGCGGGCTGGCTGCACGATACGGTGGGCTGCGCCAGAATGGCTTCCAGCGGATCGCCGCCCGCTGGCGCCCCTGTTACCGCGCAGGCGGTGATCCCTTCCCACCAGCCATATTCGACGCCTGCGTGAAACACGCCGATCAGCCCCGATGTGAGGATGCCGCCTGCCGCCAGCGCCACCAGCAGCCGGCGCTGCGGCACGATCACGAACGACATGAGAGCCAGCAGCACGGCGGCGAAATGCGGCCAGCGCTGCCACCAGCACATCTCGCACGGGAACAGGCCAAAGCCATATTGCGAAACATAGGCGCCCGCGAGCAGCAGCGCGGGCAAGGCCAGCGCCAGACGCTGGGCGCGCAGGGTGGACGGGTTCCTTGCCATGCGGTCAGTTGCGCGCGGCAGTGAGGCCACGCAGCGCGACGGTGGCGCGCGTGGTGCGCCGCAATGTTTCGAGCGCGTAATGCAGCTGGAAATCGTCGATCCCCTGCTCTTCCAGCTGGGCGGCGGTGAGCTGGAAACGCGGATCGTCGATCCGGTCGCGCTCGATAGCGCGGTCCTCGCGGCCCAGTTCGTTCACCAGATGGCCGCGCAGATCGCTTTCGCGCAGGGCATAACGCTGCCGCCGCTCGGCATCGGGATCGGAAATTTGCGGCACGCGGATATCCGGCTCAATCCCGCCTTCCTGCACGCTGCGGCCCGACGGGGTGTAATAGAGCGCGGTGGTCAGCTTCAGCGCCGAATCGCGGGTCAGCGGCAGCAGCGTCTGCACGCTGCCCTTGCCGAAGCTGCGCTCGCCCATAATCAGAGCGCGGCTGTGATCCTGCAACGCGCCGGCGACAATCTCACTGGCCGAGGCGGAGCCTTCGTCGATCAGCACGATGATCGGCAGGCCCGCCGCCACATCACCGCGATAGACGGTTTCGGCCTGGTAATAGATCGTGTCGCGCTGTGTCCGGCCGCGCTGCGAGACAATCGCCCCGCGATCGAGGAACAGGTCGGACAGCGCCACCGCCTCATCGAGCGATCCGCCGGGATTGCGCCGCATATCGAGCACCAGGCCGGCGAGCCGCCCGCCCGATTCGGTGCGCAGGCTGTTGATTGCACCCAGCACATCGGCGCCCACGTCGCGGCTGAATTCGTTGACGCTGATATGGCCGATATTGCCCTCCTCCAAGGAGAAGGTCACCGGCTCCAGTTCGATCACGCCGCGCGTCACGGTCACTTCCAGCCTGTCATCGCGGCCGGGGCGGAACAGCGTCAGGTCAATCGTGCTGCCCGCCGGGCCGCGCATCCGCGCCACCGCTTCGTTGATGTCGAGGCCGTAGATCAGCTCGCCATTGATATGGGTGATGAAATCGCCCGCCTTGATCCCGGCATTGTCCGCCGGACTGCCGCGGAAGGGGGAGACGACCTTCACCGCGCCGTCCTCCATCTGGATCGAGATGCCCAGCCCCTGATATTGCCCGTCGATCATGGTCTCCAGCCGTTGCAGCGACGAGCCATCAAGATAGGCGCTGTGCGGATCGAGCGCGGCGAGCATCCCGTCAATCGCGCCGCGGATCAGCCGTTCGTCATCCACCGGTTCCACATAGCTTGCCTTGATCCGCTGATAGGTGGCGAACAGCTTGGCAAATTCGGGCGAGGCGCGCCCTTCCACCTGCGCGAAACCGGCGGTGGTGGCGGGCAGCAGCGCAATCGCGGTGCACAGGGCTGCGGCGCGGAAGGCGGGAAGAAGCTTCATCAAAGACACATCCTGTCAGACTACCGCCCAGTTGTATCGCAGCCCCCGCGTTAACGCCAGATGAGGAAAAGGGCCGTCTTACCCGGCATATTCGAGCGGGTTCACCGGCTCGCCGCCGCGGCGCAATTCCACGCTGATCGACGGGCGGCCCGGCCCGGCAATGCCGATCGGCGCACCGCCCACCAGATCATCGCCCACGCGCACATCGCTGCGCGCCATGCCGGTGACAAGGCTGGTCCAGCCGCCGGCGTGTTCGATGATGACGATCTGCCCGTATCCGCGATAGGGGCCGGCAAAGGCCACGCGCCCGGCAGCAGGTGCCACCACCTGCGCATTGCCCTGCGGTGCCAGCGTCAGCCCCTGGCTAAGTCCGCCTTCCACCGGCACGCCAAAGCCGGTCAGGGTGCGGCCCGTGACCGGCAGGATATAGGGGACAGGTGCGCCAACAGGCACAGGAGAGGCGGCCGGCGTAGCCATGCTATCGTCAGGCTCAGAGGCTTTGCTCACCCCTGCCAGTTGATCAGGCCGCAGCACCGGGCCGGGCAGTGTAGCCAGGCGGTTGCGCAGTTCCGCCGCGCGATCGAGTTCACCCACCAGCGCATCCAGATCGCGCGCCTGTTCGGCCAGTGCCAGCGCGCGTTCGGCCTCTCGGCTGGCGATGGAGCCGGCCTGCCGCGCAGCGAGACGCTGGCGTGCCTCCAGCGCTGCGAGTTCGCGGCGCCGCTCGCTCAGCGCGCCTTGCTCCTCGCGCAGGACGCGGGCGGCCTGCACGGCCTCCTCCTCCAGCCGGGCCGCACGCGTCAGGCGGTCGCGCAGCAGTCTGGTGCGCTCCTCCACCTGCGGCAGCGTGCTTGCCATCACCGCACGCAGATAGACGAGGTCGCGCACCTCGCCGGGGCGCAGCAGCGACAACGCCAGCGGCCGCCGCGCAAATTGCTGCAAGGCGGCGGTGAGCGAAACGATAGGCTTTTCCTCGCGACCCAGTGCGCCGCGCAGGCTCGCCTGCTCGCGCCCGATCAGCACCAGCCGCGCCTCGGCCGCGCCAATGCCGGCCTCCGCCTGCTGGATGCGCGCCGCAAGCGCCGCAGCCTGCCGCGCGGTGCGTTCGGCGGCGTCCTCGGTCAGTTGCGCTTCGGATTCCAGCCGCTCGCTTCGCGCCTGCGCGGCCTGCCGCGCGGCCAGCGCCTGTTGCAGCGCGGCGCGTGTCTCGGCCGCATCCTCATAGGCCGGTGTGCGTTGCGCCGTGGCGGAATAGCCAAGCGCGACGGCAAAGACTCCGAAAGCCAGCAGAAAGAGGGCCATGCGCGACATCGCGCCTATCCTGCCCTGTGATAAGGGTGCCCGGCAAGGATTGATGTGGCGCGGAACAGTTGTTCCATCAGCATGGCGCGGGCCAGCAAATGCGGCCAGGTCGCCCGGCCAAAGGCAAGCAGCAGATCGGCCGCGTCCCGCTCGGCCTGCGAATGACCATCCGCCGCGCCCAGCACAAAGCGGCATTCGCGCACACCCCCGTCACGCCATTTTTCAAGGATGGCGGCCAGTTCCTCGGACGACAGGTCGCGCCCCTTTTCATCGAGCAGCACGGTGCGGCATGGCGTCAGGGGTTCGGCAACGCGCCCACCGGTTTCGGGCAATTCGGTGAGTTTGAGCGGCCAGGTCACACGCTTTTCGTAGCGCGCGACCAGCTCGGCTTCGGGTGATCGGGCGATCTTGCCACGGGCGATGATGTGCAGGAGCATTGACCCATCCTCTCACCTGCCGCTTGCGGAGGCGGCAGCGAGACCCGGCTCCGCTGGGCAGGCCCGGTCGCAGCGGAGCAGGTGCTGACGCGCCCTTCCCCTCAACCCCTCCCGCAAGCGGGAGCGGAAATTCTCAAGATACCTTCTCTTCCCCGAAGCCCCACATCCGTTCCAGATTGTAGAAGCTGCGCACTTCGGGGCGGAACAGATGCACGACCACATCGCCCGCATCGATCAGCACCCAGTCGGCAGCAGGCAAGCCTTCGATGCGCGGCGTGCCGTAGCCCGCCTGTTTCAGCTTCTCGCCCAGCTTGGTTGCCATGGAGGCAACCTGGCGGGTGGAACGGCCCGAGGCGACGATCATGTGATCGGCGATGGAGCTTTTTCCGGCGAGCGGGATCGACACAAGATCCTGCGCCTGATCCTCGTCCAGCTGGTCGAGAATGAAGGCGTGGAGCGAGCCCGGCACGGCGGAAATGGTATGGTCTGGATTGCTGGTCATGGAAATAATGGTTGCGGTGCCGGTGGGAACCGGAATGGCCTGGGTGGAAGCCCGGTCGATCTGGACAGATCTCATCGCGACGTTTCTTGCTCCTGTGGCAAAGGATGGAAGGGTTCCGGCCCGCGGCAAAACGGCGGCAGGCCAGCGCGCCTCATGCGGCCAGACCTCCCGGATTGTCGTGGATGAGGGAATGCGTCACCTGATCCCGCACAGCGCCGCCTGAAAGCCGGCCCGAAAGCTTTTTGGCCCAGTGCGGATCCGCCACTCTCAGCGCAGTGGCCGAGCGGGGATCGGGATCGAAACGCAATTCTATCAGCGCCGGTGCGCTCCATTCGCCCCGGTTGGACAAGCGGGTTGCGGCCAACCGGTAACGCCGCAACCAGGCCATGGCGGGGCTCGCCAAGGCGTCCTGATCATAACCGGGCCGGGCAATCACCGCAATCGGCATTTCGCGGGCGATGCCGCGCCAGTTCTTCCAGCGGTGGAATTGCGCCAGATTGTCCGCCCCCATCAGCCAGACGAAGCGCCGTTTGGGATAGCGCCGCTTGAGCGCCCGCAGCGTGTCCACGGTGAAACGCGTGCCGAGTTCACGCTCAATCGCGGTGACGCGAATGGGCGCGCGGCGGGCCTGCCCTTGTGCAGAGCGGGCGCGCGCCGCCAGCGGAGCCATGCCTGCCTTGGGTTTCAACGGGTTGCCGGGCGATACCAGCCACCACACCTCGTCGAGGCCCAGCGCGGCCATGGCGAACAGCGTCACGCGGCGGTGCCCACCATGCGCGGGATTGAAGCTGCCGCCCAGAAGTCCGGTAAGCGGTCCGGTCACTGCGGTTTACGGCGCGGCGAGACGCGGAAGCCGTGGCGATGATCCTGCGCCTTGATCGCCCAGGCGGGATATTCGTCCTCCAGCCGCCCCACTTGGTCCAGCGTGGCGAGTTCCTCCGCCGACAGTTCGACATCGCTTGCCGCCAGATTCTGCGCCAATTGATCCGCCCGCTTGGCCCCCATGATCACGCTGGACACAACCGGTTGGTGCAGCAGCCAGGCCAGCGCAATCGCGGCCACCGACAGCCCGCGCGCCTCGGCCATGGGACGCATGGCGGCGACGGCAGCGGCAGCCATGCCCTTGTCGGCACGCGGGAAATCGAGTTTTGCCCGCCGCCCTTCGCCCGAAACCTGCCCATCAGGGCCGAAATCATATTTGCCCGACAGCAGGCCGCCCACCAGCGGGCTCCACACCATCAGGCCCAGTCCCTCGGAAAGCATCATGGGCACGATCTCGCGTTCCAGCTCGCGCCCCGATACGGCGTAGAAGGCCTGGTTGGAGATGAACCGATCCCACCCGCGCCTCTCGGCAATCCCCAGCGCCTTGGCAATCTGCCACGCGGCCCAGTTGGACACACCGATATAGCGCGCCCGGCCCGACCGCACGATATCCTCCAGCGCGCGCAGGCCTTCCTCCATCGGGGCGTGGGGATCCCAGCCGTGGATCTGGTAAAGATCGACATGGTCCAGCCCCAGCCGCGCAAGGCTCGCATCGATCTGGTGGAGCAGGTGGGTGCGGCCATAACCGCCATCGTTCGGCCCTTCGCCCATCGGCCCCATGCCCTTGGTGGCGATCACCACCCGATCCCGCGCCACGCCCAGATCGCGCAGCGCCTGCCCGGTGAACACCTCGCTCTGCCCGGCGGAATAGACATTGGCGGTGTCGATGAAATTGACGCCCGCATCGAGCGCCTGTTTCACCAGCGCGGTGGAGCCGGCCTGATCCAGATCATGCTGGAAAAAGGCGCTGGGCGCGTTGCCGAAGGTCATCGCTCCCAGACACAATTCGGACACAACCAGCCCCGAACTGCCCAGCCGGTTATAGCGCATCGGCCTTCCTCTCCCCTCGTAAGGCCGCGATCAAGCGCGTGTCTGACCGTTGCCCAGCACCTGCCACTTATAGGTTGTCAGCCCTTCCAGCGCCACCGGCCCGCGCGCGTGCAGCCGGCCCGTGGCAATGCCGATTTCCGCGCCGAGGCCAAATTCACCGCCATCGGCAAACTGGGTGGAGGCGTTGTGCATCACAATGGCGGAATCGACTTCGGCCAGGAAACGGTCGGCCACGGCCTGATCCTGAGTCACGATGGCTTCGGTATGGCCGCTGGAATGGCGGGCGATGTGCTCCATCGCTGCCTCCACCCCATCGACCACCGCGACCGAGAGGATGGCATCGAGATATTCGGTATTCCAATCCTCGGGCGTGGCGGGCGTGATGCGCGGGTCGAGCGCCTGCGCGCGGGCATCGCCGCGCAGCTCGCAGCCTGCATCAATCAGCGCGCCGACCACGTCCTGCGAACCGGGAAAGGCAGCGTCGAGCAGCAGGGTTTCCATCGCCCCGCAAATGCCGGTGCGGCGCATCTTGGCGTTCAGAGCCAGCGCGCGGGCCATCGCCGGATCGGCGGCCGCGTGGATATAGGTGTGGCAGATGCCGTCCAGATGCGCGAGCACGGGGACACGGGCATCGTTCTGCACCCGCTCCACCAGACTTTTGCCGCCGCGCGGCACGATCATGTCAACCAGCCCCGCTGCGCGCAGCATGGCGCCCACCGCCTCGCGGTCCTGCGTGGGGATGAGCTGCACCGCTTCGGCGGGAACTCCGGCACTGGCAAGACCTGACGCCATGGCGGCGGCAATCGCACGGTTCGAATGCACCGCCTCGCTGCCCCCGCGCAGCAAAGCGGCATTGCCGCTCATCACGCACAGCGCGGCGGCGTCGGCCGTCACATTGGGGCGGCTTTCATAGATGATGCCGATCAGGCCAATGGGGATGCGGCGGCGCACCAGCACCATGCCCGCCAAAGCCTCGCTGCGGTCGATTTCCTGCCCCACGGGATCGGGCAGGCGGGCGACATTCTCGATCGCAGCGGCAATGCCTTCCAGCCGCTTGGCATCCAGCCGCAGCCGGTCAAGCATCGCGCCCGAAAGGCCGCGCGCCTCGCCCGCGGCAATATCCTGTGCATTTGCGGAAAGGATCCGCGGCGCATCGGCGCGCAGGGCCGCAGCGGCGGCCATCAGCGCGGCGGCCTTTTCTGCCGTGCTCATCCGCGCAAGAACACGCTGCGCGCTGCGGCCTGCACGCGCCATGTCGCGCACCAGCCTTTCCACGTCTGCCGCCTGGGGTTCCATCGTCGATGCGCTTTCCAGCGTTTGCGTCTGTTCCATGGCAGGCCCGATACCATCGCCATCACGCCTTGTCAGGCGCAATCCGACAGGCAGCGAGCGAGGCGAATCGGCGGCGCGGTCAAACGGCCGCGCGGGCGATTCGTTCCCGATAGTGATGCGGCCGGGACAGGAATCCGGTGATGGTTCCACGGTTCACCGCATGGTGCCTTCGTTTCGCCCCAAAGGTTAAGCGGGGTCGGTCGACTCTGCCGCAACTGCCGTTAACCCCACCGCACACGGACGGGGCAAATCGCAAGGGGTCGTCTTGGATAAGAATACCGTCGGCGGATGGTTCAACCGCCTGCGGGCCTGGTTTCCTGAGCGTGAATTCTTCATGCGCTCCGAAGGCCACGTCCGCTTCATCAAGATTTCGTCGCGGATGCAGATGACCGTGGCCGGTGTGGCGCTTGCCGCGCTGCTGGGCTGGGGCGGTTCGATGGGCGCGATGGCGGTGAGCCAGTACCGCGCCAATGCGGAACGCGCCGATCTGCTCACCCGCGCGGCCCAGGTCGCCAAAGCGGAGGATCGGCTGCACGATTACCGGCAGGATCTCGACCAGATCACCGCCAACCTGCAGGAACGGCAGGATTTCCTCGATGGGATCCTGCAGATGCTCCCCGCCGACATGAATGCCGAGGGCGAAGACGCGGCGACAGTTTCCGATTCGACCGAGGAAGCGCAGGAACTGATCGGTCTGATCGAAGGCGCAATCCCCGAAGCCGCCGGCCTTGCCCGGATAGAAGCGCGCCAGCTCGCCTTTGTCGAACGCCTCACCCGCTATGCCGACCGCCGCGCCAGTCGCACCGAACGGGCCATCCGCTCGCTCGGCCTCGATCCGCGCGCGGTGATGGTGCGCGACGAAGCGGCGATGGGTGGTCCTCTCCAGATGCTGCGATCGGACAGCAACGGCTCGCTCGACCCGCGCTTTGAACGGCTGGCGCTCAGCCTTTCGCGGATGAGCGCGCTGGAGCGCGGGCTGGACGAAATCCCGCAGGTGATGCCGGCGGATATGCGCAGCATTTCGTCGGGCTTCGGCTACCGCCGCGATCCCTTTACCGGCCGCGCGGCGATGCATTCGGGCCTCGATTTCCGCGGCCCGATCGGCGCGCCGATCCACGCTGCCGCCGATGGCCGGGTGAGCTTTGTCGGCACCAAGGCGGGATATGGAAAGGTGGTGGAAATCACGCACGGCAACGGCATGATGACGCGTTATGCGCATATGTCGCGCTGGGATGCGCGTGCCGGGCAACAGGTCAGCGCGGGCGAGGTTATCGGCCGCATCGGCAATACCGGCCGTTCGACCGGGCCGCACCTGCATTTCGAAGTCCATATCAACGGCCGCCCCGTCAATCCGCGGCCCTTCCTGGAGTCGGCGTCGAATGTTCTCGAAGAAGCCCGCGCGGAATTTGCCGCCAACGGTGATGAGAAGCGGCATGGCCACTGATCGCGCGACCTTTTCTGTCATCGGCAAGGACGTGACCATCCGCGGTGATGTCGAGGCCTCGGCCGATCTTCATGTCGATGGCGCGGTGATCGGCGATATTGCCTGTGCCGCGCTTGTGCAAGGCGAAGCCAGCCGCATCGAAGGCGCCGTCACGGCGGAGCGTGCGCGCCTGTCGGGCTATGTCAAGGGCACGATCAATGCGCGCGAACTGGTGGTGCTCAAGACCGCGCGGATCGAAGGCGATGTCGCCTACGAAACGCTGACCATCGAACAGGGCGCCGCGGTGGAAGGCCGTTTTGCCCCGCGCGATGCCGGATCGGGCCGCGCCGCGAAGGCCGGGGACAAGGTTGTGCCGCTGGGCAATTGAGCAGCTTGACCTGCAAGCAAAAGGGGCGGCCCAGGGATTTCTGCCGGGCCCGCCCTTTTTGTGCGCATTGCGCTGCTGGGAAGTCGATCAGGCGCCGCCAGCTTCGGCGGCACGCTTGGCTTCGAGCCAGGCTTCGGCTTCGGCCTCCTGCGCGGCTTCGGATGCGGCGCGCGCCGCCGCGTCACGCTCGGCCTTCAGCTCCTCGATCAGCGCTTCCCGGTCGTCGCGGCGCGCGGGCTGGGGAGCTTCCTCGGCTGCGCTTTCCTCAACCGCCGGTTGCTGCGCGGCAGCCTTCTTGGCCGCACGGGCCACGGCGGCATCGAGTTCGCGCTGCGAACACAGGCCCAGCGTCACCGGATCCTTGGGCGTGATATTGGCGATGTTCCAGTGGCTGCGTTCGCGGATCGCATTGATCGTGTTGCGCGTGGTGCCGATCAGCTTGCCGATCTGCGCATCGGAGATTTCGGGATGGTTGCGGATGATCCACGCAATCCCATCGGGCTTGTCCTGCCGCTTGGACACCGGCGTATAGCGCGGGCCCTTCGTGCGGCTGACATCGACCGGCGCCTTCTGCATCTTCAGGCGGTATTCGGGATTGGCCTGACCGCGCTCGATCTCTTCATGCGTCAGCTCGCCCGAATGGACCGGGTCGCGACCGGTATATTTGGAGCTGGCCAGATCATCGGCCATCGCCTGCACTTCCAGGATGTGCAGGCCGCAGAATTCAGCAATCTGCTCAAAGCTGAGCGCCGTGTTGTCGACCAGCCACGAGGCAGTCGCGTGCGGCATAAGGGGGGTGGGCTGGGCCACGCGAAATCTCCATCGCAAAAGAATGGGCGTAAATAAAAGGGCCGCCCCTCGCGGGACGGCCTGCATGGAGTGTGATCTAGTCCCTCTGCGCGCAAACGGCAAGCATTTGAGTCAACGGGGCGCAGATCACGCAGGTGACGGGGTGAGGACCGGCGCCGGCGCCGCACTCGCCAGCGGATGCAGCGCGGCAAGAAACTGCTGCGCACTGGCCCGCCAGCCGAAGGACCGACCATGCGCCAGGCAGTCGGCGCGGGAAAGAGTCAGCGCCCCCGCGATTGCGCGATCCAGATCATCCTCCATCACGCCGCTTTGGGCCGAGAGCACGTCGAGCGGGCCGGGAACCGGAAAGGCGGCCACCGGTGTGCCGCAAGCCAGCGCCTCGATCATTACCAGCCCGAACGTATCGGTGCGGCTGGGAAAGACGAACACATCCGCCCCGGCATAGGCCGCCGCCAGCGGCGCGCCGGTCAACTGGCCGAGGAAATGCGCGTGCGGATAGCGCGCGCGCAGCGCAGCCAGCGCCGGCCCATCGCCCACCACGACCTTGCTGCCAGGCTGCGAGGTGGCAAGGAAGGCCTCGATATTCTTCTCCACCGCCACGCGGCCCACATAAAGCTGGATCGGGCGCGGCAGGTGCAGGAACAGATCGGGCGGCGCGTAATCGGGGTGAAAAGTGGCGGTGTCCACGCCCCTGCTCCAGTGGCGCAGCTGCGTCAGCCCCTGTGCGCGCAATTGCTGGCGGATCGTTTCGGTCGCCACCATGATTGCGGCGGCGGGGCGGTGGAAATGCCGGATCACCGGCCAGATCAGACCCGAAGGAAGCCCCGTGCGCCGCGCCACATAATCGGGGAATTGCGTGTGATAGGCGGTGGTGAAGCTGCGCCTGTTCGCCAGACACCAGCCGCGCGCCGCCCAGCCCAGCGGGCCTTCGGTGGCGATGTGGATCGCATCGGGCGCGCAATCGGCCAGCAACCGCCCCACCTGACGCCTTCCCGCCAGCGCGAGCCGGATTTCGGGATAAGTGGGGCAAGGGAGGGAGCGGAACCGGTCGGGCGCGATGATTTCCACCTCGTGCCCCATGGCGCGAAGCTCGGCGGTCACGCTTTTGAGCGTGCGGACAACGCCGTTGACCTGCGGGCTCCACGCATCGGTGACGAGGACGATTCTCATGAGGCAATGCGCATCAGGCGGCCTGCGGCACCAGAGCGGGCCGCGACGCCTCTGCCGCTTCGCGCTTGGCGATTTCGGCAGGCCAGTGGAGGATTTCCATCCGCCCGTCTGCGTGTTCGACCAGCGCGTTGCAGCCTTCCACCCAGTCGCCATCGTTCCAGTATTCGACCGTCTTGCCATCATGGCTGAACAGGCGGTGTTCGGCGGTGTGGATATGGCCGCAGACCACGCCGTCCACACCGCGTTCGCCGGCGGCGCGGGCCACGATCTCCTCGTAATGCGAGATGAACTCGACCGCGTTCTTCACCTTGTGCTTGGCCATTTTGGACAGCGACCAATAGGGCAGGCCCAGCTTCTGGCGCACCGCATTGACCCACACATTGGCCGCCATCAGCGCGTGATAGGCCGCATCGCCCACAAAGGCGAGCCAGCGGTGCGCAAGCATGATCGCGTCGAATTCGTCGCCATGCAGCACCATCAGGCGGCGGCCATCGGCGGTATCGTGGAAAGCGGCGCGGCGGATTTCCACCCCGCCAAAGTTGAGGCCGGTGAACTGGCGGAACATCTCGTCATGATTGCCGGGGATATAGACGATGCGCGTGCCGCGCTTGGCGCGCTTCAGGATACGGCGCACAATGTCGTTATGGCTGGCAGGCCAATAGAACTTCTTCTTCAGCCGCCACCCGTCGATAATGTCGCCCACCAGATACATGGTGTCGGAATCGACATGGTCGAGGAAGTCGATCAGCAGCTCGGCATTGCAGCCCTTGGTGCCCAGATGCACATCGCTGATCCACACGGTGCGGAACTTGCGCCGTTTGCCATGCGTGCGTTCGGGAATGGCGTGATCCTGCCGCTCGAAATCGTCGAGCGCATTGGCTGGAGAACCGTTGCCGAAATTGCCTTCGATATAGTCCCCGAACATGGTGCGGGTTCCCTTGTGGCCTTTGTGCATTGAGGGCGCCACTACCGGGCAATTGTTACACAGGACTCACAGTTCAGGGACAAAACGGGGACAATGTGACCGGGAAAAGACGCTCCCTGCGGCGGCAAAGGTGACGAAATTGACATCGTCACGATCACTCAATTCGAAAAATAGATGTCTATTTTCATATGCTTGGACGCCGAAACCGAAGTTGACACTCTGGCGGAACGAAGCAGCCTTGGCGGGCCGGGGATCAACAGTGCAAAGAACCGGCAGCGCGATGCCACGGCGTGCATTCTGTAGGAAAGCCCGCCTGTTCTCAGCCCCGGATCACATAGGGCTGCCGCGCGACCCAAGGTGACACCATATTATACGGCACGGTGATGAACACCGCCTCCACCTCGGCAATCTTGCCGCCCACGATCTTGAACAGTTCCAGCAGCACGAAGCTGTGCGGAAAGTGGAAGATCGAGGTGTGACGGCTGCCATCGGTCCAGGTCACATCGGTCACGCGGCCCGCATGGTCGATGAAACCGGCGGCCAGCACGATCCCCTTCTCCTCATCGACAAGGGGAAAACGCCGGTCGCGCAGGCGATCGTCATAGATATATTGCCCCAGCCGGAACTGGTCGGCCGTGCCCATGCGCGCAATGGGATAGCCCTCGATGTCGGTATTGGTGGTTTGCAGCCCGTTTTCGATCCGGTCGCATTCGTCAGTGAAATGGGTGAACAGCGTGCCGTCGTTCAATTGGATCGTGTCGAAATAACCATCGGCAATCGAAATCAGCCGATCGCGCGGCAGGCGCTCCTGCGGCGGCACATCGGCCAGCAGCAGCGGGCGAACCGGCTTTTCATAGCCCGCAATATTGGGGAAAGGCCCCAATTCGTGCGCGCGGCACACAATCGTCTCGACCTCGGAAATGGCCTCGCCGCGATAGGCCAGCCGCAGCGCCATGATGGCGGGGTGGCCGCGCTCCTCGATCACGCCGAACCAGCTGACCTGCCCCGTGTCCAGATCGGCGCATTTGAGATCGTAATCAGGCCGGCGCGCGCTGATCGTGTTCCACAGCCCGTCGCCCAGCATCAGCTGCACATTGTTTTCGGTGAACACCACATCGTCGGTAAAGGCGAGGCGTGAGGGGTCTTTCGCCACCAGCGCATCCAGATAGGCCTCTGCGCCTGCATAAAGCGCAGCACGCTCCCACTTGCGTCCCGGATGCGATGATACGGCCATGTCATTCCCCTCCTACATTGAGCACGATCTTGCCGAAATGCGCACCCGCTTCCATCCGCCGGTGCGCGTCTGCCGCATCGGCGAGGGCAAAGCTCTGGTCCATCTGCGGGGCAAGATCGCCCTGTTCCACCAGCGGCCAGACCTCGCGCGCGATTTCCTGTGCCAGCGCCGCCTTGAAGGCGTCCGAGCGGGGGCGCAAGGTCGATCCGGTAAGTGTCTGGCGGCGCACCATCAGCTTGCCGACATGGATGTTCGCCTTCGGCCCGCCCAAAGTGGCGATGGTGACAAGCCGCCCCTCCACCGCGAGACAATCCAGATTGGCCTGCGTGTAATCGCCCGCCACCATATCGAGGATCACATCCGCGCCGCGCCCTTGCGTGAAGGCGCGCACGGCCTCGCCAAAATCCTCCTCCCGGTAATTGATCGCCAGATCGACACCCAGAGCGCGCGCCTGCGCGCACTTCTCCTCGCTGCCGCAGGTGGCGATCACCGTAATGCCGAACAGAAGCGCCAGCTTGATCGCCATGCTGCCAATGCCGCTGGTGCCGCCATGCACCAGCAGCACCTCGCCATCGCGCACATATCCGCGCTGAAAGACATTGTGCCACACGGTGAACAGGGTTTCGGGCATGGCCGCCGCTTCGGCCATGGACAGCGCTGCGGGAACGGGCAGGCACACATCCGCCTTGGCCAGACAATATTGCGCATAGCCGCCACCATTGACCAGCGCGCAGACCTTCTGCCCCCGCATTTCCGCCATGACGCCATCGCCCAGCGCCACCACCGTGCCCGCCACTTCCAGCCCCGGCAGATCGCTTGCGTCGGGCGGCGGCGGGTAAAGCCCGGCGCGTTGCAGGCAATCGGGCCGGTTGACCCCGGCATGGCTGACCGCGATCAGCACCTGCCCCGGCGCGGGGCGCGGCACCGGCCGCTGTTCCATCTGCAACACCTCCGGCCCGCCCGGCCGGGCGATTGCGACAGCCTGCATAAGGTCCGGCAATAATTCGGGAAATTCGGCCCCCACGCATCCCTCCCGCAACAGTGCATCACACTTCCACGCCTGTAAGGGGCGCGGGCATTGACAGCAAGCGGCGAGGCGGCAATGCTGCCCACATGGAAGACGATCTTCCCCGCCCGCGCGGCGATGCCGCGAGCCTCCTTTCGAAGGAGCTGCTCGACAGCTATTCGCAGGAAGAGCTGCTCGCCCGCATCGCCCTGCTCGAAGCGGAGATTGCACGGGTCAGGGCGCACCACGCCAAGGCGGTCGATCACCGCAAGCTGGCGGAAGCGCTGTTCCGCCCTTCTGGCGGGAACGGCGACTGATGGCGCTGCGGGCAGCAGATGCGCGGCCCTTGGTCCCTCTCGCAATTGCGCGGCGGCACCTTATATTTTCGTTATCACAAGGCGGGCCGGACATCCCATTCAGCCAGTCGCAATCAACCGGGTGCATGATCGCGCCCACTGGATAGAAACGCATGGCACGCTTCGCGCAGAACCTCGAAAAGACCCTCCACACCGCACTGCAGAACGCCAGCGAGCGTTCGCACGAATATGCAACGCTGGAACATCTGCTGCTCGCCCTGGTGGATGACGAGGACGCCGCCGAGGTGATGAGCGCCTGCGGCGTGGACCTGTCCGAACTGGGCAATGTGGTGCGCCAGTATCTCGATCAGGAATACCAGTCGCTCAAGACCGAGGACAATGCCGACCCGCAGCCCACTGCCGGGTTCCAGCGCGTGATCCAGCGCGCCATCCTGCACGTGCAGTCGAGCGGCAAGGATACCGTCACCGGTGCCAATGTGCTGGTCGCGCTGTTTTCGGAGCGGGACAGCTACGCGGTCTATTTCCTGCAGCAGCAGGATATGAGCCGGCTCGATGCGGTCAGCTATATCAGCCACGGCATCGGCAAGAACGGCCGCCAGACTGACAGCCGCCCGCCTTCCGGCGCGGAAGAACCCGAAGTGCGGGCCGAGGAGAAGCCGGAAAAGAACAAGAAGGATTCCGCGCTCGACCAGTTCTGCGTCAACCTCAACCAGAAGGCGCTGGATGGCAAGGTCGATCCGCTGATCGGGCGCGGGCCCGAAGTGGACCGCACGATCCAGATCCTGTGCCGCCGGTCGAAGAACAACCCGCTCTATGTCGGCGATCCGGGCGTGGGCAAAACGGCGATTGCCGAGGGCCTGGCGCGCAAGATCGTCGAAGGCGACGTGCCCGAAGTGCTGCAGGACGCGGTGATCTACAGCCTCGACATGGGCGCGCTGCTGGCGGGCACACGCTATCGCGGCGATTTCGAGGAGCGGCTGAAGCAGGTCGTCTCCGAACTGGAAAAAATGCCGGAAGCCGTTCTTTTCATTGATGAAATTCACACGGTGATCGGTGCCGGCGCGACCAGCGGCGGGGCGATGGATGCGTCCAACCTGCTCAAACCTGCGCTGTCATCGGGCGCGATCCGCTGCATCGGTTCGACCACTTACAAGGAGTTCCGCAACCACTTCGAAAAGGACCGCGCATTGCTGCGACGGTTCCAGAAGATCGACGTGAACGAGCCGACGGTGGAGGATACGATCAAGATCCTGAAAGGCCTGCGCACCGCGTTCGAGGAGCATCACAAGGTCAA
Organism: Alteraurantiacibacter palmitatis; assembly: GCF_037154115.1. Taxonomy (NCBI): domain Bacteria; kingdom Pseudomonadati; phylum Pseudomonadota; class Alphaproteobacteria; order Sphingomonadales; family Erythrobacteraceae; genus Alteraurantiacibacter; species Alteraurantiacibacter palmitatis. The sequence goes on from NZ_JBANRO010000004.1 coordinate 220,753, forward strand.
ATACACGCCCGAGGCGATCAAGACCGCGGTGGAACTGTCGGCGCGCTATATCAATGACCGCAAGTTGCCCGACAAGGCGATCGACGTGATCGACGAGGCAGGCGCGATGCAGATGCTCGTGCCACCCAGCCGCCGCCGCAAGACGCTGACCGCCAAGGACATCGAGAAGGTGATCGCCACCATGGCGCGCATCCCGCCGAAATCGGTCAGCAAGGATGACAAGGCCGCGCTGGCCAGCCTCGACAAGGATCTGAAGCGCGTGGTCTTTGGCCAGGACGAGGCAATCGAACGCCTTGCCACCGCGATGAAGCTGAGCCGCGCAGGCCTGCGCGATGCGGACAAGCCCATTGGCAGCTTCCTGTTTTCCGGCCCCACCGGCGTCGGCAAGACCGAAGTTGCCCGCCAGCTTGCCCATATCATGGGAATCGAGCTCAAGCGATTCGATATGTCCGAATATATGGAGCGGCACTCGGTATCGCGCCTGATCGGCGCCCCTCCGGGCTATGTCGGATACGATCAGGGCGGATTGCTGACCGATGCGATCGACCAGCACCCGCATTGCGTGCTGCTGCTCGACGAAATCGAGAAGGCGCATCCCGACCTGTTCAACATCCTGTTGCAGGTGATGGATAATGGCCGCCTGACCGACCATCACGGCAAGACGGTGGATTTCCGCAATGTCGTGCTCATCATGACAACCAATGCCGGCGCGGCCGACATGGCGCGGCAGGGGATCGGCTTTGGCGCGGGCACCAAGGTCGAGGCGCAGGACGAGGCGGTGAAGAAGATGTTCACGCCCGAATTCCGCAACCGTCTCGATGCGGTGGTGCCCTTTGCCTATCTCGGCCCGGAAACGGTCAGCCGCGTGGTGGACAAGTTCATCCTTCAGCTCGAACTGCAACTGGCCGACCAGAACGTCCATATCCAGTTCGACAGCGACGCCCGCAGCTGGCTGGCGACCCGCGGCTATGACAAGCTGTATGGCGCACGCCCCATGGCCCGACTCATCCAGGACAAGGTGAAGCAGCCGCTGGCCGAGGAATTGCTGTTCGGGAAGCTGGCGGGCGGCGGCGAAGTCCATGTGAGCGTGAAGGACGACAAGCTCTCCTTCGAACTCACCCCGGCCGCACCAAGGCCCGCCAAGCCGAAAAAGCCCAGCGCCAGGAAGCGCGCGGCCAAGCCGACGCAGGCACCGGTCGAGGATGCGGGCGAGGAGTAATCCTCTCTCACTGCCGCAAAATCGCAGGTGACAAAGGGCGGTGCTGGAACTCCGGCACCGCCCTTGCCATTGATGGGGGATGAGCGCCCCCTTCTCCTGGATACGGCCTGACCCGCGCGGCATTTTCGTGGCCCCGGCCAATGCGTGGATTGACCCATCGCATCCCGCCGATCTGGCGCTTGTCACCCACGGCCATGCCGATCACGCGCGCGGCGGGCACGGGCAGACAGTGGCGACGCCTGAAACACTCGCCATCATGAAGTTGCGCTACGCAACTTGCGCCGGCGCAGTGCCGGTGGCCTATGGCGAGACGCTGCGCTTGGGCGGCGGAGTGGACGCCACCTTCGTGCCCGCAGGCCATGTGCTGGGCAGCGCGCAGATTCTGCTGGAGCACGCAGGCGAGCGCGTGGTTATTACCGGCGATTACAAGCGCAGGCCCGATCCCACCTGCGCGCCTTTTGAAGTCACGCCCTGCGACATCTTCATCACCGAGGCGACCTTTGGTCTGCCCGTTTTCACGCACCCGCCCATTGCAGACGAAATCAGCAAGCTGCTGGCGCGCCTTGCCGCGCAGCCCGATTCCTGCGTGCTGGTGGGCGCCTATGCGCTGGGCAAAGCGCAGCGGATAATTGCCGAACTGCGCACCGCCGGCCATGCCGACACGATCTGGCTGCACGGCGCGATGGAGGCGATGTGCCACCTGTATGAAGAGCACGGCGTGCCGCTGGGCGATCTGCGGCTGGTGAGCGATGCGCCATCGAAAGACGCCTTGCGCGGCGCCATCGTGATCGCCCCGCCATCGGCCCTGAACGACCGCTGGAGCCGCCGCCTGCCCGATCCGGTCACCGCCATGGCCAGCGGATGGATGCGCGTGCGCGGGCGGGCGCGGCAGCGCGGCGTGGAATTGCCGCTGGTTATTTCCGACCACGCCGATTGGGGCGAATTGACGCGCACGATCGAGGAGGTGAACCCGGCGGAAACGTGGATCACCCACGGGCGCGAGGAAGCGCTGCTGCGCTGGCACGAGCTCACCCAACGCCGCGCCCGCGCGCTGGCGCTGGTGGGGCGCGAGGAGGAGGACGATTAGGCGATGCAGGCCTTTGCCGCCCTGCTCGACGCGCTGGTTTACACCACCGGCCGCAACGCCAAGCTGGCGCTGCTGGCCGATTATCTGCGCGCCGCGCCCGATCCCGATCGGGGCTGGGCGCTTGCCGCATTGACGGGCGAGCTGGACTTCCCGGCGGTGAAAGCGTCCACCTTCCGCGCGCTGATGCATGATCGGGTCGATCCGGTGCTGTGGTCGCTGTCGCGCGATTTCGTGGGCGATACGGCGGAAACGGTCAGCCTTCTGTGGCCCGAACCACCTTTTGACGTCACCGCGTCAACGCCTGCTGACATCAGTTTGCGCGAAGTGGTCTCCCGCCTGTCCGCGCTCACCCGCAGCACTGCTCCGGGTGAACTGGCAGCCCTGCTCAATCGCCTGGATGCGTCAGGCCGCTATGCGCTGATCAAATTCGCCACCGGTGCCATGCGCGCCGGCTTATCCGCGCGACTGGCCCGCACCGCCTTTGCGCAGGCCTTTGGCGTGGCGGTGGAGGAGGTGGAGGAATACTGGCACGGGCAAACGCCGCCTTACACCGCGCTGTTCGCCTGGGCGGCCGACGGCGCGCCGCCCCCGCGCACCGACAATCTGCCGCTGTTCCGCCCTTTCATGCTGGCCCATCCTTTGGAGGAGGCAGAACTTTCGCTCACCGATTATGTGGCGGAATGGAAATGGGACGGCATCCGCGCGCAGCTTGTCCATATGGGCGGGGAAACCCGCGCCTTTTCGCGGTCGGGCGATGATATTTCGGCCAGCTTTCCCGAAATGGTGGCGGCGCTGGATCTGCCAGTGGTGCTCGACGGCGAATTGCTGGTGCGCGGGAGCAGCCAAGGCGGAAAGGCCAATCCCGGCACGCAAGGGGGAGCGGCCAGTTTCAACGCGCTGCAACAGCGGCTGGGCCGCAAGAGCGTGAGCAAGGCAATGTTGGCGGAATATCCGGTCTTCATGCGCGTCTATGATCTGCTGCTGCACGATGGCGAGGATCTGCGCCCTTTGCCCTGGCACGCGCGCCGCGCTGCGCTGGAGGCGCTGATGCCGCGCCTGCCGGCCAGCCATTTCGACCTCTCCGCGCTGGTGGAGGCACGCGATTTTGCCGAGCTTGCCGCGCTTCGTGACAATGCGCGCGATGCCGCGATCGAGGGGCTGATGCTGAAGCGGCGCGATGCGCCCTATATTGCCGGGCGGCGTGCAGGCCTGTGGTTCAAGTGGAAGCGCGATCCGCTGCTGGTCGATTGCGTGCTGATGTATGCCACTCGCGGCAGCGGCAAGCGATCCAGCTTCTATTCCGATTACACCTTTGGCTGCTGGGGTGGCGATCCGGCGGAAGGCGGGCAATTGCTGCCCGTGGGCAAGGCCTATTCGGGCTTTTCGGACGAGGAGCTGGTGCTTCTCGACCGGCACGTGCGGCAGCATACGGTGAACCGGTTCGGCCCGGTGCGCGAGGTGGAGCGGCGGCTGGTGTTTGAGGTAGCCTTCGATTCGGTGCACGCCAGCACACGCCACAAATCGGGCCTCGCCATGCGATTCCCGCGCATCCGCCGCATCCGCTGGGACAAGCCCGCGCACGAGGCGGACCGGATCGAGGCGCTACGCGCTCTCATCCGCGATTGACGCCGCGAAGCTGGTGCGCGCATGATGGCGCGATGCTGCACTTCGCGCCGTCCGAACGCCTGCTTGCCTATGCCATTGCCGGGCTGGCGGGCTTTGTCGATGCGTCGGGCTTTCTGGCGGCAGACCGGTTCTTCGTCTCCTTTATGTCGGGCAATACCACACGTCTGGGTGTCGAGCTGGCGGGCGGAGGGCGCGCTGCGCTGGTGGCGGGGTTGCTGCTGGCGGGATTCGTGCTGGGTGTGGCGGCGGGAGCGGTGATGGCCGAGAAGGTGGCGTCACGGCGCAAAACCGCCGTGTTGGCTGCATCGGGCGCGCTGCTGCTGCTGGCGGCGGCGGGGCAGGCGCTGGGCAGCACCGCGGCCTTCCTCGGCTTTGCGGTGATTGCGATGGGCGCGATCAACAATGTCTTTCGCCGCGATGGACAGGTGGCGCTGGGCGTGACCTATATGACCGGCGCATTGGTGCGCATGGGCGAAGGGCTGGCTGGATGGCTGACGGGCAGCGTGCATGGGCGCAAAGGGGCCCTGCCCAGCTTCATCCTGTGGAGCAGCCTTGCCGCCGGGGCCTGCGGCGGGGCGCTGTTGTTTTCAAGCCTGCCCCTGCTCGCGCCATGGGCGGCAGGTCTGTGGGCGCTGGCGCTGGTGGTCTGCGCGTGGCGGATGGAGCAAGGCCCCGCCTAACCCAGTTGCACCAGCTTTTGCCGCGAAGTTGCGCCGCGCAACAAGGTGATGCGCGAGGGCGCGGTATTGAGCGTACGGGCCAGCAATTCCAGCACTGCCGCATTCGCCGCGCCTCCATCAGGGCGGGCGCGCACCTTGATGTGAACCACACCGCCTGCGATGGTGACGGCTTCGGTTCTTGCCCCCGGCGTTACGCGCAGCGCAAGCCGCCCTTCGCCATCGGCCAGCGCGCGAATGGCATGGGCAGGAGCGAGATCAGCCTTGGGTTTCGCCACCAAGTGCAGCCTTGTGCCGCCGCGCCAGTTCGCAATAGCGCTGCGTCTGATAGCGGATCTTGGCGATTTGCCCTTCGTCCTGCGCGCGCAGGAAACGCGCCGGGCGGCCCACCCAGATTTCGTCCGGCGGGATGACCTTGCCGGGGCTGAGCAGCGCGCCTGCCCCCAGCATCGCGCCGCTGGAAATGCGCGCGCCATCCATCGCCACGGCGCCCATGCCGACAAAGCCGCCATCCTCGACCACCGCGGCATGGACGATCGCCATATGGCCGATCACGCAATCCTCGCCAATAATTGTGGGCAAGCCTTGCGTCGGCACGGCGGCTTCGGGGCGCGGCCCTTCGACATGGATCACCGTGCCATCCTGCACATTCGATCGCGCGCCCACTTCGATGCGGTGAATATCGCCGCGCAGCACGCAATTGTACCAGATGCTCGCCTCGGCCCCCACGGTCACATCGCCGATGATGCACGCACCGGGCGCGACAAAGGCGCTGTCGTGAATGCGCGGCATCTTGCCGTCAAAGGGCAGGATCGTGGCACCGGGGAAGCGCGGATCGTTCACTGCTGCGCCTCCCACTCCGCGCGCGTGATCGCCCAGGTGATCGCATGGCAGAAGGGCGGATCATACCGCGTCTCGGTGAAATCCAGTTCGCGCCGCCGCACCATTCCCAGCCGTTCCATCAGGCCCCAGCTGGCGGTGTTCTCGATCAGGGTGAAGGCGACAATCCGCTCCGCCCCGAAACGGGTAAAGCCTGCCGCCAGCGCCGCCTCTGCCGCTTCCCTCGCATAACCCTTGCCCCAGGCATCTTCGCGAAAGCGCCAGCCGATCTCGAACTCGCCCGGAACCGAGCATCCGGGCGCATCGGCGCGCTTCAGGCCGCAAAAGCCCAGCATCTCGCCCGACAAATGCCCGCCATCGCCCTTGCGCTCCACCACCCAGAAGCAGAAGCCGTTGCGCGCGGCGCAGGTGGTAACGCGGGCGCGCTGCGCCGCCATGCCATCGGCGTCCAGAACCCCCGCCAGCCAGCGCATCACGCTGGGCGTGTTGGTCAGGCGGAAGAATTCGGGCCAGTCTTCGTCACGCCAGTCGCGCAGGACGAGCCGCGGCGTTTCCAGCCGGAAATTGGCCTGCGGGTCAGCCATTCAGCAGCCGCGCCGCCAGCGGCGCGTGGTAAGTCAGCACCCCCGATGCGCCCGCACGCTTGAACGCCATCAGCGTTTCCAGCGCCAGCGCATCGCGATCTCCCGCGCCGGCCGCCGCCGCCGCCGCGATCATCGCGTATTCGCCGCTTACCTGATAGGCGAACACGGGAACCTCGAACCGCGCCTTCACCCGCGCCACGATGTCAAGATAGGGCAGGCCCGGCTTCACCATCACGCTGTCCGCACCTTCGGCAATATCGAGCGCCACTTCACGAAGCGCTTCCTCGGCATTGGCCGGGTCCATCTGGTAGGTTTTCTTGTCGCCTTTCAACAGGCCGCCGCTGCCCACCGCATCGCGGAACGGGCCGTAGAAGGCGCTCGCATATTTGGCGGCATAGGACATGATCTGGACATTGGTGTGCCCGCCCATTTCCAGCGCCATGCGGATCGCCTTGATGCGCCCGTCCATCATGTCGGACGGGGCGATGATATCGGCCCCCGCCTCTGCCTGCGTCACCGCCTGATCGACCAGCACGGCCACCGTATCGTCGTTCAGCACATATCCGGCGTCGTCCACCAGCCCGTCCTGCCCGTGGCTGGTATAGGGATCGAGCGCAACATCGGTCAGAATGCCCACATCATTGCCGCAGGCATCGCGGATGGCGCGGATCGCCTGGCACATGAGGTTGTCGGGATTGAGCGCCTCGGCCCCGTCGGCGCTGCGCCGGTCAGGCGGGGTATTGGGGAACAGCGCCACACAGGGGATACCCAGCGCGACCGCCTCCTTTGCCCGTGCGGCAATGCCATCGATGGACCAGCGCGAGACGCCCGGCAAGGAGGCGATCGGCTCCTCCACCCCGCTGCCGCTGGTGATGAAGAGCGGCCAGATCAGATCAGCCGGGGTCAGCACGGTTTCGCGCAGGAGGGCGCGGCTCCACGCATGGGTGCGCGCGCGGCGCAGGCGGGTGGCGGGATAGGATGCAGTCATAGCGGCAAAGTCCTGCCGCAAAAGCGCGGACAGGGCAATCTTGGCAAGTGGCGGGCCAATCTCAGCTGACGATCTGCTGGCGCCGTTCCAGCCGGTCAATCTCGCGCGCGGGCTCCTCGTTCGCTGCGGCAGGCGCGGCGAGCGGCGCCAGCGCTGCACCGGGGGCCACCCCTTGCAGGCGGTTCAGCTGGGCGCGGAAATCGGCAAGTTCGCGGCCCGACAATTGTTCGCGGGTTACGAATTTCACGGTCGCCGGATCAATCGCCTGTCCATTGCGGTACATCTCGTAATGCAGATGCGGGCCGGTGGAGAGACCGGTGGAGCCGACATAGCCGATCACCTGCCCGCGCCGCACCTGCTGCCCGTGGCTTACCGCGATGCGGCTCATATGCGCATAGCCGGTGCCAAGCCCGCCGCTGTGCGCCAGCCGCACGAAATTGCCATGCCCGCCATTGCGCCCGGCAAAGGTCACGCGGCCATCGGTCACGGCATAGATCGGCGTGCCGTGCGCGGCGCGGAAATCGAGGCCCGCGTGCATCCGGCGATACCCCAGGATCGGGTGGCGGCGCATACCATAGCGCGAAGTGACCGGGCCGGGCACAGGGGCGAGCAGGCCTTCGCGCTGTTCCCCCACGCCGGCCGTGTCGTAATATTTGCCGTCACGGCCCCAACGCATCAGCTGCTTTACCGGGCGGCCGTTGCGCAGGATCCCGGCATAGAGCAATTCGCCTTCCTCCACTTCGCCGGTTGCGGCGCGCTTGTAATCCACGATCAGGTCGAATTCGTCACCGGGGCGGATATCGCCCGTCAGGCTCATTTCGGTGCCGATCACGCGCAGGAATTGCTGCACGCTGCGCGGCGGCGCGCCCGATGCGCGGGCGGAACGGTACAGGCTGCTGCCCACGGCCGCGCGGATGCGCAGCGGCGTGGTGTCCACCGCGATGGGGCGGGGGTCAAGCACCAACCGCCCATCCTTGCGCTCCACCGCCAGCGCCAGATCGAACCGCGCGCGGAAGGACAGCGCATCCACCGGGCGGCTTGCCCCTTCGGCCGGGCGGCGGCCCAGCGTGATATCGACCTTGGTGCCCGATTCAATCTCGGTCAGCGGAATGGCTGCGCCCACCATGCGGGTGATCTGCGCGGCTTCGGCATCGTCCACTCCGGCGCGGCGCAGCATCCGTTCGAAACTGTCGCCCTGCGCCAGCGTGGCGACCAGATCGAGGCGCGGGCGTTCGGGCGCGCTGGCGAGCGGGATAACCGCCGGCGTTGCGCCCATGCGCCGCCCGCTGTCGGCGCCCAGCGCCAGCGGCATGATCATGTGGCTGCGGAATTCGTCGCGCACATCGGCATCGATGCGCATCGCGGGCGCGGCCTCCACCTCGGAAAAGCCGGGAAAACCCGCAATGGCGATGGCCGACAATCCCACCAGCGTCGCCACCCCCCGCAGCCACCGGCGCGAACCGATGTCACGCGCCAGATCGGGTGCCAGATCAAGGCCCGACAGCCTGAGCGAGGCGTGCTCGCGCCATTCGTGGTAGCGGTCGGCAAAGCTGGCGATGCGCGCCTGCCGATGGGACGAAGGCCGGGGCGAGGAGGCAGCACCGCCGTGATCCACCGCATGGGCGAGCGAAAGCTGCGCGGAAGGCGCATGGCCTGCTCCTGCGGCTTCCATTGCCTCGTCCTTGCGGTCGGTAAACACGCGCGCCCTCCCTTGTCGTTGCTCCCATGCCGCATGGCGCGGGCGCGGGGCAACCCAGTCCGGCTGAATTTCTGGCGTTCTCCCATGCCCGCATAAAGTAAATTCCGCCTTAAGGTCGACCAGACGAGTCTCCTGCACGACGAACCGAATCCGTCAGACCGCGGGTTTTCCCCTACCGCCCCAAAGCCCAAGATTGCGCGGGCAGCCCATGGCCTTACAAGTGCCTGTTCTTGTGAGTTCGCGTGTCTCTGACAGCCGGATTCGCGCGATCCTGGGCCCGACCAATACCGGAAAGACCCATCTGGCGATCGAGCGGATGTGCGGCCATTCCAGTGGAGCAATCGGCTTCCCGCTGCGCCTTTTGGCACGCGAAGTCTATGACAAGGTCTGCAAGCTGAAGGGCGCGGGCCAGGTTGCCCTGATTACGGGCGAGGAGCGGATCGAACCGCCGAACGCCCGCTATCTCCTCTGCACCGCCGAAGCCATGCCGCGCAGCGCGAACGAACGCGCCTTCGTGGCGCTGGACGAGGTGCAATTGGGCGCAGACCGCGAACGCGGGCATATTTTTACCGACCGGCTGCTCAATGCGCGCGGGCGGGAGGAGACGATGCTGCTGGGATCTGCCACGGTGGAGCCGCTGGTGAAGGCGCTCATCCCTGGCGTCACGGTGGAGGGGCGTCCGCGTTTTTCCACGCTCAGCCACGCAGGCTCTGTCAAATTGTCGCGCCTGCCGCCGCGCAGCGCGGTGGTCGCCTTTTCGGTGGAGGAGGTTTACCGCGTGGCCGAATTGCTGCGCCGGTTTCGCGGCGGGGCGGCGGTGGTGATGGGCGCGCTCAGCCCGGAAACGCGCAACCGGCAGGTGGCGCTGTTCCAGTCGGGCGAGGTGGATTACATCGTCGCCACCGATGCGATCGGCATGGGCCTCAACCTCGATGTCGCCCACGTCGCCTTTGCCTCTTTGTCGAAATATGACGGGGTGCGCCACCGGCGGCTGCACCCGGCGGAAATGGCGCAGATCGCAGGCCGCGCCGGGCGGCATCACCAGGACGGCACCTTTGGCACGCTCAGCGGCGGCGGGGGCGGATCGGGCGGGCGCGACACTGCCTTTACCGACGAGGAAATCTACGCGATCGAGCAGCATCGCTTTGCCCCGCTCACCCGTCTCTTCTGGCGCGATGCGGAGCCGCGGCTCGACACACTCGATAATCTGATCGCGGATCTGGAACGCGGGCCGGATCATCCCGCGCTCGCCCCCGCGCCCGAAGCGATCGACCTTGCGGTGCTCAAGCGCCTGTCGGAAGATGCGGATATCGGCGGCGCGGTGCGGGGCGCCGCGCAGCTTCGCCGCTTCTGGGATGTGTGCCAATTGCCCGATTTCCGGCAACAGGGCGCAGAAATGCATTCGCGCTTTGTCGCGCGTCTCTGGCGTGACTTGAAAGACGGGCATCTGGGCGCCGATTTCGTCGCGGCGCGCATTACCGACCTTGGTGATGTGCGCGGCGATATCGATACATTGCAAGGAAGGCTCGCCGCGATCCGCAGCTGGGCCTATATCTGCCAGCGGCCCGATTGGGTGCTGGCGCGGGAGGAGATGGCCGCACGGGCGCGCGGGGTGGAAGCGCGCCTGTCGGATGCGCTGCACCAGCGGCTGACGGAACGGTTCGTCAACCGCCGGACAGCCATATTGATGAAGAGCATGGGGAAGGATGTGGGTTTGTTGCGCGTAGCACTTGAAGAAAACGGCCAGGTCACGGTTGAGGGGCAGGTGATCGGGCATCTGGAAGGTTTCCGTTTCGTGGTGGATGCCGATGCCACGCACGAGGATCGCAAGCTGATGCTGGCCGCCGCTGAAAAGCACCTGCCGCACTTGCTGGCCGCAAAGGCCGCTGCGCTTGTGGCGAGCGAGCTGGGCGAGCTGGAATTGGGCCGCGATGCCACCGGCGCGCCGGCGATCCTGCGCGATGGGCAGGTTGTGGCCCAGCTGGAGCGCACGCGCGAGCCGACGCGGCTGCGCCTTGTTCTTGCGAAAGACCTTGCGCCGCTCGATCCGGCGCACCGCGCGCGGCTGGCCGAAGCGCTGGAGGTGTGGCTCGAAGGCAAGCTCGCCCCGCTCATGCCAATGCGCGCGCTGGAGGAAGCCGCGAAGGATCCCGAGGTGGGCAGCGAGGTGCGCGCGCTTCTGCTTGCCCTGGTGGAGCGCAACGGATCGGTCCGGCGCGAGGAATCGGGCATTGCCGCCATCCCCAAGGAGAAGCGCCCGCTGCTGCGCCAGCTGGGCATTATCATCGGCACGCTCGATGTGTTCCAGCACGCTTTGCTGAAGCCTGGCGCGCGCGCGCTGATGGCGCAGCTCGGGCTGGACACGCGCCCGCTCAATCCCCGCATGGAGGCCGTAATCACTCCCGAAGGCCCGCTTCCTGCCGGCTATTGCCGCGCCGGCACGCAGGCCGTGCGCCTCGACATGGCGGAAAAGCTGTTCCGCAGCGCGCACGAAACGCGCGAGAAGGCGGGCCAGAAGCAGGGCGGCGGCGGCTTCCTGATGGATGCCGGGCTCGCCACCTCGATGGGGCTGGTGGCCGAAAACTACCTGAAGCTGATGCGCGAGGCCGGATTTCGCGCCACCGAGCCGCAACCGCTGGCCGAAGGCGCGCTTGGCCCGCCCGCACCGCGCCTGTGGACCTGGCGCCCTCCGCGCCGCGATAATCCGGCCAGCCGCCCCGCATCGGGCGAGGAACGCAAGCCCCGCCATCCGCGCGGCCCGCGCGGCGCCCACAACTCCGCTGGCAAACCCGCCGGCGCACCGCGGGACGCCAAGCCCGCGGCGCGCGGCACGGTGCGCAAGCTCGATGGCCCACCTCCCGGCGGGGGAGCCTTCGCAGGCCTTGCGGACCTCTTGCGAAAGTGAGGCCCGCGCCATGAGGCTCGACCTGCTGCTGGTGCGGCTGCGCTTTGCCGGCTCGCGGCAATTGGCGCAGGACTGGATCACGGCAGGCCATATGCGGCGCAACGGGCAAAGGGTGGTGAAGGCCAACCAGCCGGTTGCGCCGGGCGATGTGCTGACCCTGCCGATGCGACACTATGTGCGGGTAATAGAAATCCTTGCTTTGCCGCTGCGGCGCGGTCCGCCAAGTGAGGCGCAAGGCTGTTATCGGGTGCTTGACGCTGGCGCGCCAATCGCCATAGCAGGCAATCATGTGCCGCAAGCAATGGAAAGCGCGGCAGACCGGATCGAAGGGAAATCGCTCACATGACCTATGTCGTCACCGACGCCTGCATCAAGTGCAAGTACACCGACTGCGTCGAAGTGTGCCCGGTGGACTGCTTCTATGAGGGCGAGAATATGCTCGTCATCAACCCGTCCGAATGCATCGATTGCGGCGTGTGCGAGCCGGAATGCCCCGCCGAAGCCATCCTGCCCGATACCGAAAGCGGCACCGAGAAGTGGCTGGAGCTGAACGCCCAGTACTCGGCCGAATGGCCCAACATCACGCAGAAGAAGGATCCGCCGGCGGATGCCGATGCCTTCAAGGGCGTGGAAGGAAAGTTTGAAGCGCATTTCTCGCCCGAACCGGGCGAGGGCGACTAAGTCCTTGCCGTATAAGGATTAATTTCCGCTGCTATTGGCGTGGTGAACGCCCTGCGGTTGCTCCGTGGGGCGTTTTGCCATGCCTATGGCAATTTTGTGGCGAATCTGCTATATGATGCCCGGTCGTGCGGATCAGGTGATGATCGGCGCGTGCAGGAAGGCAGGTTTCCCCCACACTCAGCGATAACAGAACCGGGATAAAGGCCGCCGGCGGGTCGTGCGGTCTGCAAATCCCTGTCGCTGGGTTGGAAGCTGCCGGCAGAGAAAGGACACTACATGGCATCCAGTGCCCCCGCCTTCGATGTAGGCGATTATGTTGTTTATCCCAAACATGGCGTCGGACGCGTTATCGAGCTGCAGAGCGAAGAAATCGCCGGAATGCAGCTGGAACTTTATGTGCTCCGCTTCGAAAAGGAACGCATGACGCTGCGCGTTCCGGTCAACAAGGTGGAAGCGATCGGTATGCGCAAGCTTTCCAGCGACAAGACGCTGAAAGAAGCGATGGAAACGCTGAAAGGCAAGCCCAAGGTGAAGCGCACCATGTGGAGCCGCCGCGCGCAGGAATACGAAGCCAAGATCAATTCGGGCGACCTCGTCTCGATTGCGGAAGTGACGCGCGACCTGTTCCGCCCCGAAGACCAGCCGGAACAGTCCTATTCCGAACGCCAGATCTTCGAAGCGGCTTCCAGCCGTCTCGCACGTGAACTGGCGGCGATGGAAAAGACCGACGAACCCACCGCGCTGCGCAAGATTCTGGACGTGCTGAAGGAACACGCTCCGCAATATTACGAGAGCACGCCCGAAGACGCCTGAGGGTAACCCAGGGCGACAGAGCGTAACCAAACGCCACAAAAGGCCGTCCGGTGCGAACCGGGCGGTCTTTTGCTTGCCGTGAACGCACGCCGAGGTCATCATGCGCAGGTTCTCATTTGGGGTGTGCCGCTGATGCGCCTTTTCCGCCTGCTTGCCTGCCTGCCCATCGCCTTGCTGCTGCCCTCCTGCGTCAGCACCGTGGCCGATGTGGTGACCGCCCCGGTGCGCGCGGTGGGCGCGGCGGTGGATCTCGCCACCACCAGCCAATCCGAAGCGGACGAGAACCGGGGCCGCGAAATCCGCCGACGCGAGGAACGCCTGGGCCGCCTCCAGCGCGAATATGACGAAGAGGCCCGCCGGTGCGAGCGCGGGAATGACGAGGCCTGCCGCGAGGCCATCGCCATCCGGCGCGAAATCGACGCGCTCATCCCGACGATCCCGGTCGAGCCGGAACGCCGCCGCGATTAGCGCGCCGCGCGTGTGAGCCGATCGTTGATCGCCGCGCCGATGCCCTCTTGCGGCACCGGGGCCACCGCAATGCGCGGATGCGGCGCGGCGGCGGCCTGGTGCAGGCAGGCGTAAAGCCGCGCCGCTGCCTCGGCCAGATCGCCATGTGACGAGAGCGAGCAATCGCCCGCCACCGGGCCAAAACCGATGTGGAATTCGTCTGCCGCCGCCTCTGGCGCATTCAGCCGCACCGGCTTGCCCGGCGAGTAATGGCGCAGCATCTGTCCCGGAGATTCGATACGGTTGGGCGCGTCGAGACCCTTTGCAATCTCCACAGGCTCGCTGCCCAGCACGGCGGCAATCTGCGCCCGCGTCACCGGCCCTTCGCGCAGGAGGCTCCACCCACCCCCTTCGCGCAGCGCCACAATGGTGGATTCGAGCCCTTGCGCACAGGCGCCGCCATCCCAAATTGCCGCCACGCCTTCGGACAGCGAGGCCGCGACATGGGCGGGCGTGGTTGGGCTCACTCCCATGCTGCGATTGGCCGATGGCGCGGCCAGCGGCAGGCCCAGTTCGGCCAGCAAGGCGCGGGTCAGCGGATGGGCGGGCACACGCAGGGCCACGGTGGGCAGGCCGGCTGTCACCGCCGGCACAAGCCCGCCGCCCTCCCGCAAAGGCAGCACCAGCGTCAGCGGCCCCGGCCAGAATCGCGCCGCCAGCGCCTCGGCCCTCTCGTCAAGCACGGCCAGCTTCCGCGCCGCCGCCAGATCGGCCACATGGACGATCAGCGGATTGAAGTCGGGTCGCCCCTTGGCGCGATAGATGGCGGCCACCGCCGCTTCGCTGTCGGCCCGCGCGGCCAGGCCATAGACCGTCTCGGTCGGCACCGCGACGAGCCGCCCCTCGCGCAGCAGGGCGACAGCGCGGGCCATCCCTTCGGCATCGGGCGACAGGGTGAGAGGCGGGTTGATGGCCATATTCCACTCCCGCTAGGCCCGTCCTCCGCCTTCGCCAAGCCCCCACGCAACCGCAAACGGCTTGACGCCGCGCCCACATCGGGGCGAGTCAGGCGCAATGGATGATACGCTGCACCAGCTTCGCCGCATTGCCGACGCGCTCGACCGGCTCGCCCCGCCCCCGCCCCATGCGGCGGACTGGCACGATGCACCCGCCTATATCTGGAACGGACAGGCGCGCGCGGTGGGCCAGATCGATGCGCCGCCGCTGGATCTCCTGCGCGGCATCGACCAGGCAAAGGAGCGGGTGGCCGCCAATGTCGCCCGGCTGGCGCGCGGGGAGGCGGCGCACGATATGCTGCTGTGGGGTGCGCGCGGCATGGGCAAATCGGCGCTGCTGCGTGCATCGGTGAAGGCCGCGCAGGCCGAAGGCGGCAATATCGCGCTGGTGCAGGTGGCGAGCGGCGCGCTGGACAGCCTGCCGGCCTTGTTCACCGAGCTGGCGCGGGCGGGCCGCAATATGCTGGTGTTTATCGACGATCTGGGTTTTGCCGAAGGCGATGCGGATGGCCCGCGCCGCTTGCGCAGCTGGCTCGATGGCGGGGTGGAGGCGCGGCCTGCCAATGTGCGCCTTGCCGTCACCTCCAACCGGCGCGCGATTGTCGTGCGCCACGGGGCGGAGCAGGACGATCCCATCAACCCGCGCGATGCGGTGGACGATAATCTGGCGCTGGCCGACCGGTTCGGCCTGTCGCTGGGCTTCCACACCTGTTCGCAGGACGATTACCTTGCCATCGTGGCAGGCTATGCCGCCGCGCACAGCCTTGCCTTCGACGAAGGCGATGCGCTGGAATGGGCCAAACGGCGCGGCGCCCGCTCAGGCCGGGTGGCGTGGCACTTTGTTACCGAACTGGCAGGGCGGGCAGGCAAGACGCTCTGAAATCCGTCAGAACGAACCCTGCTAGAACGAACCGGGCATCAGATCGGCGGGCGGCTCCTCGAACGCGCGGGCCGGATCGCCGATCAGATTGCGGCGGGGCGGCAGGCGTTCGCCCCGGTTGCGCTGCGGCGCGGCTCCGGCTTCTGACAACGGGTTGACCACGCGCCAGATGATCCCGGCGGTATCGTCACTGACCAGCAGCGCCCCTGTCGCATCCCAGGCGACCCAGGTGGGCCGACCGCGCGTTTCCTTGTCATTGGCAAGGAAGCTTTCCAGCACCGTCACCGGCTTGCCCGTGGGGTTGCCGCGCTCATCAAACGCCACATAAACAACGTCATAGCCGCCGGGCGGAAAACGGTTCCACGATCCGTGGCGGGCAATAAAGGCCCCGCGCGCGAAGGCATCCCCCATCCGCACGCCTTGCTGCGTGAACACCATGCCCAGCGGCGCGGTATGCGCGCCCAGCGCATATTCGGGGACGCGGGTATAGCTGGTGAGGAAGCGCGGCATCCCCATCTTCACCCGCTCGTCCACCACATCGCCGTAATAGACCCAGGGCCAGCCGTAATGCGAACCCAGCGGCACATTCGTCATGTAATCGGGCACCAGATCGGAACCGAGCATATCGCGCTCGTTCACCGTGGTCCACATCTCGCCGCTCCACGGGTTCCAGGCGAGGCCGTTCGCGTTGCGCAGACCGGCGGCAAAGATGCGGGTCGATCCGGTTTCCAGATTGATCTCGTGTATGGCGGCGCGGCCTTCCTCGATCGCCATGCCGCCTTCGCCAATATTCGAGGCGGAGCCGACTGCGACATAGAGCCGCGTGCCTTCCGGATTGATCAGGATGTTGCGCATCCAGTGATTGCCCGCCGGCGGAAGATCGGCAATCTTCTCACCCTCGCCCGTCAGCGCGGTCGCGCCTTCTTCATAGGCAAAGCGCAGCACCGCATCGTGATTGGCGACATAGAGGGTGCCATCATGCCAGGCGAGGCCCGAAGGCGAGGACAGCCCCTCGCGCAGCGTGTGCCGTTCTTCCGCCACGCCATCGCCATCCCCGTCGCGCAGCAGCACGATCTGATCGGCCGAAGGGCCGCCCGCGCCCGCTTCGCTGAACAGGAAGCCCGCCACCAGATTGGTGAGCCAGCCCCCCGCCACTTCGCCCGGAGGCGCCTTGGTCAGCGTGACGAGCACATCGCCGTTCGGCATGGTGTAGATCACGCGGGGGTGATCCAGCCCTTCAGCGAAGCGTCCAACCGCCAGCCCATCGGCCGCTGTCGGCGCGCCGTCCTTGCCCCAGCCGATCGGCTTGGCAATGCCCACGGTCGGGAAGAATTGCGGCGCAGGTTCGGCCAGCACCGGATCGGTGCCGCTGGTTTCCTCCAGCGTGTGGAGCGCAGGCACCGGCCGCGTGATCCACCACAAGGCGGCACCTGCCACCACGAGGAACACGGCAAGGGCGATGGCGATCTTCTTGAAAGTGGACATGGCTACGCTGAATAGGGCTTTGCCCGCGCGGCGGCAATTGCTTTGCGAGGGGCGCGGGCCGCGCTAATGCATCGTGTATGTTCGATTTTTCCGCCCCCACCCATGCCGACAAGCCCGAACTTTACCGCGAGCTGCTGGCCGCTGCCGATGCGTTGACCGCGGGAGAGAGCGATTCGGTGGCCAATATGGCGAATATCGCCGCACTTGTGGCCGATATGCTGCCCGATCTGAACTGGGCGGGATTCTACCGCGTGGTGGAAACAGAGGGGAAGAAGGAACTGGTTCTCGGCCCGTTCGTGGGGCGGCCTGCCTGCATCCGCATCCCCTTTGGCCGGGGCGTATGCGGCACGGCTGCGGCCAGCGGCGCGGTGCAGGTGGTGGAGGATGTGCACGCCTTTCCCGGCCACATCGCCTGCGACGCGGCCTCCGCAAGCGAGTTGGTGGTGCCCGTGCTGCGCGATGGCCAGGTGATCGCGGTGATCGATCTCGACAGCCCTGCCCTGGCGCGGTTTGACGAACAGGATGCCGCCGGGATCACCGCATTGGCCGCGCTGATTGCGCCCCGGATTCAGGGCCGCATCTGACACGCCGATCAGACCCGTTTCGGGACAAGGGCGCAAAGGCGCTTGGGAATCACCGGCAATTTCGTAGTAAACAGGGGGTTAATGCAGGGATTGCGGTCTGGCGTTCCGGCCCACCCATTCCTGCATCCGCGATTTGTCGAGGGGCCGTTCCATGCCGAAGCGTCTTGCCGTTTGTGCCGCCACCACCGCCCTGCTGGGCCTTTCCGCACCCACCCTGGCGCAACAGGTCTGGGACGGGGAAGGCTATACCAGCGTGGTGGACCGGGCACTGCGCGACCGCGCGGATGTATCTGCTGTGCAGGACGAAGCCGATGCCGGAGTAAGCTGGGCGCGGGACAGCGTTCCAGCGCAGGTTCCGTCCTATGCCGCCCAGACCCATGCCCCGCAAGAGACGGTGGAATGGACACGCACCGAAGTGGCTCAGCCCACTTACCGCCAAACCGCGATCAGCGATGCGGATTACCGCGCAGCGCGCGCAGGCCGCGATGCGCCGGATCATCACCGGGGCGCGGGGCACGGCTATCCCGGCGCGCCCGCAACCACACCGCAGCTCGCCTATGGCCCCGCCGAACGCGCCGAATGGCTCGCCCAGTGCCGCGCCCTGCGCGCTGGCGATGCGCAGCCGGTCTATCATGTCGAGGAAGAACGCCGCAATGGCGGGCTGATCGGCGGCATTCTGGGCGCGGTGACCGGCGGGATCGTGGGCAACCGCGTGGCCGATGGCGACCGTTTGCTCGGCACGGTGATCGGTGCAGGCATGGGCGGCGTGGCCGGTGCGGTGATCGGGTCGGTAATCGACAATGCCGATCGCCGCCGCGACGATCGCCGTGCGGCCGAAGTTGCGGCAGCAAGCTACGCCCCCGCTTTCGACTATTGCGAGGCCTATCTGCTCAATTACGAGCGCGGATATGGCGTGCCCGCACAGATGGCCTATGCACCCGTCGCATTGGTTCCGGTGGCGCAGTACCAGCCGCAGGCGCACCGGCCGCAAGCCATGCATCGCCGCGTGATCGAGGAGGAGGTGCTGGTCGAACCCGCCCCCGCTTCCCGCCGGCAGATCCGCCGCGGGGCGCCCGCGCGGGAACCGGGCAAGCTGCTCCGCGCAAACTAAGCTGTTGACTTAAAACACTTTCGGGTGCGGCTTCAGATGCCGCTGCCTGTCAGGCGTCCGCAGATCAGGTCGAGCTGGTCGAGCGTGCGGTAACGGATCGTTACCGCGCCCGAACGCGGATCGGCATCGGCGGCGATCTTCACCGGCAGGCCAAGAAACTCCTCCAGATGGCTTTCCACCGCCGCGATATCGGCATCATGCGCCGGGTCACGCGGCTCGCGCGCGGTGCGGCGGCGCTGGCCCGGCCCATCCGCCGTGCGGGCGAGCTTTTCCACTTCGCGCACCGACAGCTTGCGCAGGATCGCCTGCGCGGCGAGTTCCGAGGCGTTATCGCGCCCGATCAGTGCGCGCGCATGGCCCATGTCGAGCCGCCCGGCTTCCAGATGATCGAGCACATCGTCGGGCAGGCTGAGCAGGCGCTGGAGATTGGCGACATGGCTGCGCGATTTATCCACCAACCGGGCAATATCCGCCTGCGTCATGTCCTCCAGCTGCGCCAGCCGCTGATAGGCGCGCGCTTCCTCCACGGGGTTCAGGTCTTCGCGCTGGATATTCTCGATCAGCGCCAGCGCCATCACCTCGCGCTCGGCCAGATCGCGGACAATGGCGGGAATTTCGTGCAATTGCGCCTTTTGCGCCGCGCGCCAGCGCCGCTCACCCGCCACCAGCTGATAGCGGCCCTCGCCCAGCGGCCGCACGATAACCGGCTGAATCACGCCGCGCGTGGCAATGGATGCGGCCAATTCTTCAAGCGCAGCCTCGTCAAAATGGCGGCGCGGCTGGTGCGGGTGCGGTTCAATGGCAGCAACGGGGAGGCTGGCCAGTCCCGATCCCTGCGCGGGCAGCGGAGCATTTGCACCACCCGTTTGCGATGGGGCAGCAGGCGCAACCAGCGGCTCTTCGCGGCGGGTTTCCCCCAGCAGAGCACCCAGGCCGCGCCCCAAGGCACGGCGGGGAGCGGGCTTGCCCGCGGCAACAGCTTCGGGCGAGTTATCCTGCGCGCTCATGCCGCAATCCTTTCCTTGGGCAGACGCCCGATCAATTCGCGCGCCAGCGCCATATAGGCCCGGCTGCCAGAGCTCGCATGATCGTAAATCAGCGCGGGCAGTCCATGGCTGGGCGCTTCCGACAGGCGGACATTGCGCGGAATCACCGCCTCGAACACCAGATTGCCGAGGCATTCGCGCACATCGTCGGATACCTGATCGGTCAGGCGGTTGCGCCGGTCGAACATGGTCAGAACGATACCGATTATGCCCAGATCGGGGTTGAAGCGCTGCTGCACCTGTTCAACCGTTTGCAACAGCTGGCTGAGGCCTTCCAGCGCAAAGAACTCGCACTGCAACGGCACGAGCAGCGTGTCTGCCGCGCACAGCGCGTTGAGCGTAAGAAGGCCCAGCGACGGCGGGCAATCGATGAAGCAGATATCGTGCCCGCGCCCACTTCCCTCAGCCGCCGCGGCCTTGTGCGCGGCAAGCGCCTGCGCCAGCCGGTGCGTGCGCCCCTCAACGCCCACCAGCTCCACTTCCGCGCCGCTGAGGTCGACCGTGGCCGGCAGAAGATCCAGCCCCGGAATGCGCGAGGCAACGACGCAATCATCCACCGGCATCTGGTCGACCAGCACGTCATAGCTCGACAATTCGCGCTGCGCCGCCGCCAGGCCGATGCCGGTGGAGGCATTGCCTTGCGGGTCGAGGTCGATCAGCAGCGTCTTCCAGCCGGTTGCCGCCATCGCCGTGGCGATGTTGATGGCGGTGGTGGTCTTGCCCACGCCGCCCTTTTGATTCGCGATGGCGATAGTGATCATCGGACTGGTGGCCTCCCTGTTCCGGTCACGATACCAGCCTGCGGATCGGTGCGCGAGTGTTCCACGTGAAACATGGCGCGGATCGATTCGGGCTGCATCGCAAGTTCTTCGCCCGCAGAGCGCCCCTTGGGCAACAGCCAGACGGTGTCCGGTGTGGAAAAGCGGGCGGATAAGCTGAGGAGCTTGTCCAGTGGAGCAAAGGCGCGCGCGCAGATCACCTGCATCGGCGCGGTCGGCACAGTTTCCAGACGCGACCCATGCACCCGGCATTGCGCGAGCCCGAATTCGCGCGCCACGCTTTCAAGCCATGCCACCCGCTTCTTGCGCGATTCGACCAGGTGAAAGGGAAGTTCCGGTCGTGCAATGGCAAGCACCAAACCCGGCATACCCGCCCCGCTGCCCAGATCCAGCCACGCCCCGCGCCGTTCCAATGTTTCATGTGGAACATAGAGCAGCAATTGCAGGCTGTCGGCGATATGGCGCTGCCACACCTGCGAAAGACTGGAAGCGGAAATCAGGTTCTGCCGTTCATTTTCCTCGGCAAGCATGGCAATGAAGCGCGCCAAACGGTCCATGGCGTCCGCATCGACCAGCGCCGCGCAAAAGCTGCGCGCATCGTCTTCGGAAGCGATCACGCCGCCACCCCTTCGTTGCGCGTGCCCTGCACGCGGCGCGCATAAACCAGCAGAGCGGCCAGCGCGGCCGGCGTAATGCCACGCAACCGCGCCGCGCTGGCCAGCGTATCGGGTTGCGCGCGCGAAAGGCGTTCGATCATCTCGTTCGAAAGACCGGGGACATCGGCATAGGAAAAGTCCGGCCCCAAAGGCACATTGTCGCTCGCGCGCAAATCGCGCAGCTCCGCTTCCTGCCGCTCCAGATAGGGCGCATAGGCGGCATCTTCGGCCAGTTCAGCCGCCATATCGCTTGCCGGATCAAGTTCGGACGGAAGCAGCGGCGCGAGATCGGTCAAGGCAATACCCGGAAAGCGCAGCCATTCGCGCACACTCTTGCGGCCCAGATCAGTCCGCAGATCGAGACCATGGGCAATCAACTGCCCGGCACTCACCGTGCGATCGAGCGCATTGTCCCACTTCGCGCGCGCGGCTTCCCGTCGGGCAAACCAATTCCGGCGCTCTTCCCCGACACATCCCAGTTCCAGCGCCAGCGGCGTGAGCCGGGTGGAGGCGTTGTTGGCGCGCAGCC
Source organism: Alteraurantiacibacter palmitatis (assembly GCF_037154115.1). Taxonomy (NCBI): domain Bacteria; kingdom Pseudomonadati; phylum Pseudomonadota; class Alphaproteobacteria; order Sphingomonadales; family Erythrobacteraceae; genus Alteraurantiacibacter; species Alteraurantiacibacter palmitatis. Next base: position 242,405 of record NZ_JBANRO010000004.1, read on the forward strand.
GCAACCGATACTCGGCCCGCGCGGTGAGCATACGGTAAGGCTCGCTCACCCCGTGCAGCGTCAGATCGTCGATCATCACCGCCATGTAGGAATTGGCACGATCAAGCGCTGGCCCCTCCCGCCCAAGGACAGAGCAGGCCGCGTGAAGCCCTGCAACCAGCCCTTGCGCCGCCGCTTCCTCGTAACCCGTCGTCCCATTGATCTGACCAGCGCAATAGAGGCCGGGGATCGCCTTCACCTGCAAATCGCGGCCCAGCGCACGCGGGTCGATATGATCATATTCCACGGCATAGCCGGGCACCACCATCTCCACCCTTTCAAGCCCCGCCATGCTGCGCAGCAGAGCCAGTTGCACATCGGTGGGCAGCGAGGTCGAAATGCCGTTGGGATAGACGAGATTCGTCGCGAGCCCTTCTGGTTCCAGGAACACCTGATGCCCATGGCGGTCGGCAAAGCGGTGAATCTTGTCCTCGATCGAGGGGCAATAACGCGGCCCTGCCGCCCCGATCGCCCCGGTGAACAGCGGCGAACGGTGAAGATTATCGGTAATGATGGCATGGGTGCGTGGGTTTGTGCGGGTGATCGCGCAGAAGACCTGCGGATTGACGCGGGCAGAGGTGAGCGGCGACATGGTCCACGGATCAGGGTCGCTTGCCTGCTGTTCCAGCGCAGACCAATCAACCGTGCGACCATCGAGCCGCGGCGGGGTGCCAGTCTTGAGGCGCGCCATCGGCAATTCCGCCTCGCGGAGCTGACGGGCCAGATCCTGCGCCGATGCTTCGCCAATGCGCCCGCCGGTGAGCCGTTCTTCCCCGCGAAACAGCGTGCCGCCCAGAAAGGTGCCGGTGCACAGGATGACGGCGGAGGCCGCCAGGCTATGCCCATTGGCCAGTTCCAGTCCGCTTATCCGTCCTTGCCCAAGCGACAGCCGCGCGGCTTCACCCTCGATGACGGTCAACTTGGGCTGCCCCGCCACCATCCGCTGAATCGCCGCTGCAAACAGGCGGCGATCGGCCTGCACGCGAGGGCCTTGCACGGCGCTGCCCTTCGAACGGTTGAGCATCCGGTAATGAATGGCCGCCGCATCCGCCGCCCGCGCAATCAGCCCGTCAAACGCGTCGACTTCGCGCACCAGATGACCCTTGCCCAGCCCGCCAATGGCGGGATTGCAACTCATCGCGCCGATCTTTGCCGCATCAAATGTCACCAGCGCGGTGCGCGCACCCAGGCGCGCCGCCGCAGCCGCAGCCTCGCACCCGGCGTGGCCGGCCCCAATTACGATGATATCGAAACGATCCATGGCTTCTGCCGATAAAGGCCAGCGCGCGTCAGGTCAAAGGGATGGATGGCAGATGCGCTGCGCAGTGTTTCACGTGAAACACTCTACTTGCCGATGCAGAACCGGCCAAACAGCGCGTCGAGCACATCCTCAGTCGATGTGCGGCCCAATAGCGCATCAAAGGCGAGACGCGCCTGCCGCAGATGCTCTGCAAGCAGCAAGGGATCGTCCTGCGCTTCGGCCAAAGCGACCTCCTGCGCCGCCCGCATCACCAGATCGCGCTGCCGCCGGCTCAATGCCAGATCGCCCGGCCCGGGCATATGGCAGCGCGCATGATCGACCAGCGCCTGCTTGAACACGTTCAACCCCTCACCGGTTACGGCTGACACACGGTAGTCGGCACGCTCCTTTGCCGTATGGCCTTCCTCGTCAATCCGCGCATCGATTTCCCACGCGCCCGCTGGCCCCTCGCCTTCTTCGCCAAGCCAGAGCACCAGATCGGCACGCGCAATTTCCGCCTGCGCCCGTTCTATTCCGATCGCCTCGATCGCATCGCCGCCTTCGGCGCGCAGGCCTGCCATATCGACGAAGGAGAACGGCACTCCCCCAATCGCCACCGGGCGCACCAGCACATCGCGCGTGGTTCCGGCGATAGGCGCGGTGATCGCCGCCTCGCTTTCAACCAAGGCATTGAACAAGGTGGATTTGCCCGCATTTGGTGGCCCGGCCAACGCCACGCGGAACCCCTCACGCAAAGGCTCGGCCGATGGGGCAGCCAGCACCGCGCCCAGATCAGCGCGAAACGCTTGCAGGTCAGCCGCGAAGGCAGGCGGAAAACCGCCCCCCACATCGCCCTCGTCTCCGAAATCGAGCACCGCCTCCACCTGAGCAGACAGGCGCAACAATTCGTTGCGCCACGCCTCCACGTGCGCGGACAAAGCGCCAGCCGCATTGCCGATCGCGGCGCGGCGCTGCAATTCGGTTTCGGCGCTGAGAAGATCCGCCAGGCCCTCGGCCTCGGCCAAGTCGATGCGGCCATTGGCAAAGGCACGGCGCGTGAACTCGCCCGCTTCGGCGCGGCGCAAGCCCGGCATGGCGGACAGCGCAGCTTCCACCGCCGCAATGACTGCGCGCCCGCCATGCAGGTGCAATTCGGCCAGATCCTCTCCCGTTACCGAAGCCGGGCCGGGGAAGAACAGCACCAGCCCGTCATCAAGCAGATCGCCCGCCGCGTCCTTCAGCCAGGCGCGCGTCGCCCGGCGCGGTACAGGCAGCTTCCCTGCGAGCAGCTGCAAAGCCTTTCCAGCCGCAGGCCCAGTAATGCGGATGACAGCTAGGCCTGCGGGCGGCGCCCCGCTCGACAGGGCGAAAATCGTGTCCATGGCGGTGGAAAGGTCAATCGTCCTTGGGTGGATCGGTGCGCCGCGAGGAACCCCCCGATGTGGCCGAGCGCGTTGCCCCTTCAACAAAGGACTGAAAAATCTTCAGCCCCATCTGCCCCATCGGGGCAAGTTGCTGGGCAAATTCCTGCAATTGATCTGGATTGGACGCACCCTTCATCGCCTTGGCGATGGCATCGACATACACTGCATTGGCCTTGTCCACATCGGGCAGGCCCATGAACCGCCGCGCCTCTTCAGGCGAGCATTCGATCTCGATATTCACTTTCATGGCCACAAGCCTTTCACGCAACCGGAGCCGTCCCGGTGTTATATATGCGCAAGACGGTGGTGGATTTCCAGTGGTAGAGAGGACAATCAGCCAAACTTCAGCGTCCACCGTCCGTCACGATACATCGAGAAATCGGTTTCGCTGAGAACATCCATTCCGAGAAGGACATCAAAGCCGGACGCTTGATCAATAACAAATCCAATAGTTTCGGCAAAGATTATTGGGATTGCTGTAGGCATTTGATCATCACCTAAGAGTCCCAGACGGAATACATAGGCGGGTCGTTGCCGGATTTCGGTAGCGACGACAACTGGCTTTTTTCCGACGGATACGAGCGAAAAACGTTCGACGATCTTTCGGCTTATCCAGCTCGCAGTAGCGCCAGTATCAAGAAGCGCAGTGTAAATCTCAAAAGATATATCGTTTGGATCCCGCGATGCGAGAACGGCCACTGGTAGGAGAATTCGGCGGTCGTGACGCCGACCTTCAATCGAGCGCAACACTCACTAGCCCGATTTCCGCAGGTCGATCTTCAACTTCCTGAATAGAAAAAATCTGATCAGGAAACTTGGCAAGGCCTGCTCGGTACGCATCGCCTGGGCCAGTATAATACCCAATGATCCGCTTGTGTCGCAGTAGAGCAAATTGCCCTTTATGCCTTTGCAACAACCCTTTCAGCTTACGTTGAAAAAAATCGTAATTCTCGTCAATTTCACAGAGGCGATCTTTGGACATGGGCTGACTCCCTGACATGGTGTCTGCACCCACTTGCGGCAAAGCGAAAGATTCTTGCGACCAGTCGATTCAAACACAAGATAGAACGAATCCTGCCTACTGGTTCATCGTGGCGAAGAAGTCCTCGTTCGTCTTGGAATCCTTCATCTTGTCGAGCAGGAATTCCATCGAATCCACCGTGCCCATCTGCATCAGGATACGGCGCAGCACCCACATCTTGGACAGCTGTTCCTTGGGAACCAGCAGCTCTTCCTTGCGGGTGCCGCTCTTGCCCACATCCAGCGCGGGGAAGATGCGCTTGTCGGCCACCTTGCGGTCGAGCACGATTTCGCTGTTGCCGGTGCCCTTGAACTCTTCAAAGATCACTTCGTCCATGCGGCTGCCGGTATCGATCAGCGCGGTGGCGATGATCGAGAGCGAACCGCCCTCTTCGATATTGCGGGCAGCGCCAAAGAAGCGCTTGGGCCGCTGCAATGCGTTGGCATCGACGCCGCCGGTCAGCACCTTGCCGCTGGAAGGGACAACCGTGTTGTAGGCACGGCCAAGGCGCGTGATCGAATCGAGCAGGATTACCACGTCCTTCTTGTGCTCGACCAGGCGCTTGGCCTTTTCGATAACCATTTCAGCAACTTGCACGTGGCGCGATGCGGGCTCGTCAAAGGTGGAGGATATCACCTCGCCCTTCACGCTGCGCTGCATATCGGTGACTTCCTCGGGCCGTTCGTCCACCAGCAGCACGATCAGAAACACTTCGGGATGGTTGTCGGTGATGGCCTTGGCCATGTTCTGCAGCAGCACCGTCTTGCCCGTGCGCGGCGGCGCGACGATCAGCGCGCGCTGGCCCTTGCCCTGCGGACTGATGAGGTCGATCACGCGGGCGGACTTGTCCTTCACCGTCGGATCAACCGTGTCGAGGATCAGCCGCTCATCGGGGTAAAGCGGGGTGAGATTGTCGAAATTGGTGCGGTGGCGCACGGCATCGGGATCATCGAAATTGACCTTCAGCAGCTTGGTGATCGCGAAATAGCGCTCGCCATCCTTGGGCGCGCGGATTTCGCCTTCCACCGTGTCGCCGGTACGCAGGCCCCATTTGCGGACCTGGTTGGGAGAGACATAGATATCGTCCGGCCCGGCCAGATAATTCGCCTCCGGGCTGCGGAGGAAGCCGAACCCGTCGGACAGCACTTCGATCGTGCCTTCGCCGATGATTTCCTCGCCATCCTCGGCCACTTCCTTGAGGATCGCGAACATCAGGTCTTGCCGGCGCATGGTGCTGGCGCCTTCAACCTCATATTCCTCGGCCATGGCGACCAGCTCTGCCGGCGTCCTCTGCTTGAGTTCTTTCAAATGCATTGTCGTCACATTCCAAAATGCGTGTCCGCAAGGGACCAAAGGGGAAGCCGGCGGGCCGATGGGCTTGGAGAAAGCAGACCCGGTCGCCACAGCGCGACATCAGCCGGATACAGGGCGGCGATATGCCTTTCGCGCCCGAAGGTCAATTCGGATTGGCGGCGATCAGAACGGCTTGATCACCGCCAGCACCACAATCACCGCCGCGGCAATGCCGGGCACTTCGTTGAACAGGCGCAATTGCTTGCCCGTCAGCGCCCGCTCACCACGCTGCAATTTGCGGTGATAGGCGGAAAGGTACAGGTGATAGCCGGTCAGCGCCAGAACCACGGCGAGCTTGAGGTGAAACCACCCCTGGTTCATCGCGCCGCCGGCATAGGCCAATCCCATGCCGAGAATCCAGACGACCGCAACGGACGGATTGAGGATGATTTTCAGCAGCTTGCGTTCCCGATCCAGCCAGATAGTTTCCTCGGCAGAGCCCGGCGCGGCTTCCTGGTGATAGACGAAATAGCGCGGCAGCATGAAAAGCCCCGCCATCCAGAAGATCACGAAGATGATATGGCCCGCCTTCAGCCAGAGATAGATCATCCAGAGAAACCCTTGCATATGGCCTGATTAAGCCGGTGAGCGGACAATTTCCAGCAGCCTTTCGACATGGGCAATCGGCGTGGACTTGTCGATCCCATGGCCCAGGTTGAAGATATGCGGCCGGTCGGCAAAGGCGGCCAGAACCTCGCGCGCGGCCTCTTCCAGCGGCGCGCCGCCCGCAATCAGCAGCAGCGGATCGAGATTGCCCTGCACCGGCAGCCCGGCGGGCAATTCCCGGTTGACCCAGCGCGCATCCTGCGTTTCGTCCACACCCAAAGCATCGACGCCCGTCTCGCGAGCATAGGCGGGCAGTTTCGCGCCCGCGCCCTTGGGAAAACCGATGATCGGCACATCCGGATGGCGGCGACGGATTTCGGCCACGATCTGTGCCGTTGGCGCGATCACCCATTGTTCGAACTGGCGCGGCGAGAGGCTGCCTGCCCAGCTGTCGAACAATTGCACCGCTTCCGCACCCGCTTCGATCTGGCCCGAAAGATAGGTGATCGACGCGTCGCTGATCGCCGCGATAATCTCGGCAAAGGCCGCAGGATCGCGGTAGGCCATGGCGCGCGCCAGATGGTGATCCTTGCTCCCCTCGCCCGCCACCATATAGGTCGCCACGGTCCACGGGCTGCCGATGAAGCCCAGCATGGTGACATCAGCAGGCAGGGCCGCGCGCGTCAGACGCACGGTTTCCCACACGGGGGCAAAATGCTGCGGCTGCGGGGTCAGGCTGCTCAAGGCCGCATCAACCAGCCGGGGCGACAGATGCGGCCCTTCACCAGCGAGGAATTGCAGATCCTGCCCCAATGCGTGCGGCACGATCAGGATATCGGAAAACAGGATCGCCCCGTCAAAACCGAAACGGCGGATGGGTTGCAGGGTAATCTCGGCAGCGGCCGCACTGTCATAAACCAGCGGCAGAAAACCGCCCTTCTGCGCTCTCAACTCGCGGTATTCGGGCAGGTAACGTCCCGCCTGCCGCATCAGCCATACGGGCCGCTTTTCGGTGCGCTGGCCGCGCAGATTATCGAGGAGAAGGCCGGGCATCGCGAGGTCCAAACAATATAAATAAGAGTCTTTAAAGAGGATTCAGTTGTCTGTTGGCCCTGTGGATAGCGGGGACAGCGCGCCTCTGCCCGATTTCTCCCCCGCTGAACAGGGGGCAATGGGCCATGCGACTCTGCAGCCATGCGTCGTCAAACGGAATCTCTGCCCGCAATCCACAGCCTGTCGATAAGCGCCCTGCCCTGTCCAGAACTGCGGGCAGCAATCGCCTGTCAGCGGGGGTGAAAAGCCATCCCGTGCTTGTCCACGGCGCCATCCCGTGGTTTATGCTGGCACTTGTCCACATGGCCCGGCTCAACCTTCACCTCCTGTCGGATTCCACCGGCGAAACGCTTGAGATGATCGCCAAGGCGGCGCTCGCGCAGTTCGACGATCCCGATGTGACGCGCCATTTCTGGCCCATGGTCCGCTCGCGCCAGCATCTTGACCGGGTGATGGAGGAGTTCAAGGCCAATCCCGGCCTCGTCCTGTTCACGCTCGCCAATCCGGAAACCCGCGCCCGGCTGGAGGAGCAGTGCCGCCTGCTGGGACTGCCGCATATCGCCGCGCTGGATGCGGTGACGCACGCCTTGCAGGATCGGCTGGGGCAGGAAGCGCACGCGCGGCCCGGCGCGCGGCACGTGATGGACCAGGCCTATTTCGACCGGGTGGACGCGATCCAGTTCACCATCGCGCATGATGACGGGATCGGGTGGGAGAACTGGGAAGCGGCCGACATCGTCCTGGCGGGCGTGTCGCGCACTTCCAAGACGCCGACGAGCATTTACCTTGCCAATCGCGGATTCAAGGTCGCCAATATCCCGCTGGTGGTGGAAAGCCCGCCGCCGCCGCTGCTGTTCTCGCTGCAGAAGCCGATGGTCGTGGGGCTGACCACGGCGCCGCGTCGCCTGATCGAGATTCGCCGCAACCGCCTGCTCTCGCTCAACGAACGGACCGAAACCGCCTATGTCGACGGGGAACGCGTGGAAAAGGAAGTGGCCTTTGCCCGGCGGATGTTTGCCGATAACGGCTGGCCGGTGATCGATGTCACCCGCCGTTCGATCGAGGAAACCGCTGCCGCCGTGATCAAGCTGTATCAAGAGCGCGCCGCGCGCGGCGGTGATCAGGCAGGCATCAAGCCGATATGAAGTGGCCGATATGATCATTCTCGCATCCAAGAGTGCCTCGCGCCAGGCCATGCTGAAGGCGGCAGGGGTGCCGTTCGAAGCCATGCCTGCGGCCGTGGACGAGCGTGCGGTGGAAGCGGCGCTGGGGGATGCGGCTGCCCCTCATATCGCGCTGGCGCTGGCGGAGGCCAAGGCGCTGGCCGTTGCCGCGCCCGGTCGGCTGGTGTTGGGCAGCGATTCGCTGGTGGTGGTGGAAGGCCGCCGGTTCGACAAGCCTGCCAGCCGGGAAGACGCGGCTGACCATCTGCGATTCTTCTCGGGCAAGCCGATGGAGCTGCATTCGGCGGCCGCATTGGTGCGCGATGGCAAGGTGGTGTGGCGTCATGCGGCGCTTGCCCGCTTGCAGGTGCGCCTGCTGTCCGATGATTTCATCGCCGCCTATCTCGATGCCGAATGGCCCGAAGTCAGCTCTTGCGTGGGCGTGTTCCGGATCGAGGGGCCGGGCGTGCAATTGTTTGAAGCGATTGAGGGGGACCAGTTTACTGTGCTGGGAATGCCCTTGCTGCCTGTGCTGGGCGCGCTGCGCGATTGGGGGGAGCTGCCCGCGTGACAAAACCCTATGCCGAGGTGATTGGCGACCCCATCGCGCAATCCAAAAGCCCCGCGATCCACGGTTACTGGCTGCGCCAACTGGGCATGGATGCCGAATACCGCGCGGCCCATGTGACGGCCGAGGGATTGGCCGATTATCTAGCCGCCCGGCGCGAGGATCCGCTGTGGCGCGGCTGCAATGTCACCATGCCGCACAAGCAGGCGGTGATGCCCCACCTCGACAGCATCGAAGCGCAGGCCGCGGCAATTGGTGCGGTCAATACGATCTATCCGGCGTTCGACCGGCTTCTGGCGGGGACCAACACCGATGTCGCGGGCTTTCTGGAGCCGCTGCTCCCTCTGCTCGAAACCCCGCATTATTTCCGCATGGCGCGCGTGCTGGGCACGGGCGGCGCAGCGCGGGCGATCATTGCGGGCCTTGCCGAACATGGGCTCACCATTGTGCTGGCAGGGCGCGATCCGGCCAAGGCGCGCGCGCTGCTGGATGAGATCGACCCCGAGGGCGAGCATCACGCGGTCGACATCGCACATTTTGCCGATGCAACCGATTTTGCCTTTGACGACCGCGAGGGGTGCTTTGACCTGGTGGTGAATGCCAGCCCGCTGGGGATGGTGGGTCAGCCGCCGCTCGCCTATGATTTCAGCCATACGCCGCCCGGTGCGGTGATTTACGACATTGTTACCGCCCCGCTCGACACGCCTTTTCTCCAAGAGGCGCGCGCGCGCGGTTTCCGAACGGTGGACGGGCTTTCGATGTTGATCGGGCAGGCGGCCATCGCCTTTGAACGCTTCTTCGGGCAGCCGCCTCCGCGCGAAGATGGCGACGCCGAATTGCGGGCGCTGCTGGTCGCATGAATCGGCCTCTCATTCGCCCGCTGATTTTGGGCCTCACCGGCTCCATCGGCATGGGCAAGAGCACGGTGGCGGCGATGTTTGCCGAGGCGGGCGTGCCGGTATTCGATGCCGATGCCGAGGTGCACCGGCTGCAAGGGCCGGGCGGGGCGCTGGTTCCGGCGATAGAGGCCGGATTCCCCGGCTCGACCGGGCCGCAGGGCGTGAAACGCGCCGAACTGGGCGCCACGGTCTTTGCCGATCCGGCGGCCCTCGCCCGGCTGGAAGCGATTGTCCATCCGGCGGTGCAGGCCGCCCGCGCCGATTTCCTTGTCGCCCATGCCGATGCGCCGCTGGTGGTGTTCGACATCCCGCTGCTGTTCGAAAAGGATCTGCTGCACGAGGTGGACAAGGTGGCGGTCGTCTCCGCCCCGGCCGATGTGCAGGCCGCGCGCGTGCTCGCCCGGCCCGGCATGACGGCGGAAAAGCTGGCCGCTATCCGCGCGCGCCAGATGCCCGACGCGGAAAAGCGCGCCCGCGCGCATTTCGTGATTGCCACCGGCACATCGCTGGAGGAAACTCGCCGGCAGGTTGCCCGGCTGGTGGAGAAGCTGCGCGCAGGGCTTGCCAGCGGGCACGCGGAAACGGAACAGGCCTGATCATGCGGGAAATCATTTTCGACACCGAAACCACCGGGCTTGATCCGCTGAGCGGAGACCGGCTGGTGGAAATCGGCTGTGTCGAAATGGTCAACCGGGTCACGACGGGCCGCACCTTTCACGCCTATTTCAACCCGCAGCGCGATATGCCGCTGGAGGCCGAGCGGGTGCATGGCCTGTCCGCCGCGTTCCTTTCCGACAAGCCGTTGTTTGCCGATATGGCGGGCGAATTGCTCGCTTTCCTCGGCGACAGCCTGCTGGTGGCGCATAACGCGCAATTCGATTTCGGCTTCCTCAACGCCGAACTTGTCGCCTGCGGGCGCGAGGCGATTGTCATGGAGCGGATGGTGGACACGCTGGCGATTGCCCGCCGCCGCCATCCGGGCGCGAAACATTCGCTTGATGCGCTGTGCGCCCGGTATGGCGTGGATCGCAGCCACCGCGTGAAGCACGGGGCGCTGCTCGATGCCGAATTGCTGGCGCAGGTTTATGTCGAATTGATGGGCGGGCGGCAGATCGGGCTGGAACTGGCGGGCGAAGTGGTTGAGGCCGTGGCTGAGGTGCGCAGCTTCACCCCGCGCACCGGGACATTCCGCCCTGCGCGCCCGCATTCCGCCTCGGCCGAGGAACTAGAGCGGCACCGCGCCTTTCTTGAATCGCTGAAGGCGCCGTTATGGCTTAATTAGGTCCCAATCGGGTCCTATATGAGGAGAGGCGGGTCGACCGGCCCGCACCAGGAAGGAGAAAATATCGATGGAAATCCGCGTTTCGGGCCATCAGATGGACACTGGCGCAGCCTTGCAGGATCATGCGGCGGAACGGTTGGGCAGTATCATCGAAAAATATTTCAGCCGGGCGCTTTCCTCCGCCGTTACCTTTGGCAAGGCACCCAGCAATGCCTTTGATTGCGACATCGTGCTCCACGTCAATCATGGCCTGATCCTGAAAAGCCACGGCAGCGCGCACGATGCGCACCAGGCGCTGGAACAGGCGGCGGACAAGATCGAAAAGCAGCTGCGCCGCTACAAGCGCCGCCTCAAGGACCGTCACGAACAGGCGGCCCATGCGCAGGCGCAGGAAGAAGCGGCCTATACCATCTTCGCTTATGAGGAGCCGGAGGTCGAGGCGGAGGACGAAGTGCTGGTTGATGCCCCGCCGGTGATCGCGGAAACGCGGGTGGACATTCCCGAAGTCACCGTTTCGGATGCGGTCATGATGCTCGACCTGCGGCACACCAACGCGCTGTTCTTCAAAAATGCTGGCACGGGACGGCATAATATGGTCTACCGCCGCCACGATGGATCGATCGGCTGGGTCGAACCGTCCTGACCGTGCGGGACTGCGACAGGCCCGGTATCGGCAGTCTGCGCGAAGTGGCGCAGTGTTTTTGCCATATATCAAGGTCTTTGGCGGATAATTGATAATTGCCGCTGATCCGGGCCTAACTCCCCCCTGCCCCCCTCAAGAGAATGTGACATGGATGCACTCTTCGCGATCAAGCCCGAATCGGTGGCGATCATCAGCGCCGATTCAAAGCAGGCGATCCTCGATAAGCTGAGCCAGCTTTTCGCGGCAGCCTGGGGCCTCGATGCCGGGCAGGTGCTCGAACTGCTGGAGGAGCGGGAAAAGCTGGGCAGCACCGGCTTTGGCCGCGGCGTGGCTATTCCCCATGCGCGGATTTCCGGCATATCGCGCCCTGTGGTCGCCCTGATGCGCCTGCGCCATCCGGCCGATTTCAACGCCGCCGACGGCTTGCCTGTCGATCTTGTGGTCGGCCTTCTGTCCCCTGAAAACAGCGGCGCGGGCCATCTGCACGCGCTGGCGGCGATTTCGCGCATGATGCGCGACGAGGATATGCGCGACGCGCTGGCCGATGCGCCCGACGAGGAGGCCATTTACGGCCTGCTCACCAATGTGTCCGACCGCGATGTGGCCTGATCCGGGCCTCCGGTTCGCCTAGCAAGGCCAGCATGGACGAGGCACGGCTTCCCGCGCACCTGGAAGTTTCCGGCCTGATCCGGGCGGTGGATGCCGCTGGCGGCTTTGGCACGGTGATCGCCAAGGGAGAGCGTGACGCCGGCACATTGCTGGTCATCTGTTGCGAAAGGGGCACAAATGCCCAGGCTTTCGAGCGTATGCCGCAGGTTGACGGGACGCGCAAATGGACCCGCGTGAAGGTTCAAGACCCTGAAAATCCGGACGAATTTTCTGCCTATTGCGAGCGCCGCCGCGCGCAGGATCCGGATCTGTGGGTGATTGAACTGGATATCGCGAATGCGGAACGTTTCATCCTTGCGAATGAAACCAATGGTTGACTTGCCAATTGTGGCGGTTATGTGGCCGGCGACTTCCCAAGCGTAGGCCATCGCGCCAAGGAGCAATTCCGCTCTTTGCGATGGCACGTAGACGGGGGGCAAACCGGCAGGTTCCCTGTTTCAGGGTTCACGCGCTTCGGGCTGTGCTCATATCAGCGCGCCCGTCCGGCCTGTGTCAGGTTTCCCACCGCCCTGAGCATTTTCATGGATGGCTCGCTTTACCCCCCGCGCCGGGGCCTTTGCTGCGGCTGCGTTTCTGATTGCCCTTGGTTCGGGCACCGGCCTTTCGGGCGCTTTCGCCCAGGACCGCATGACCTCCCTTCCCGCCCCCAGTGCCAGCGCGCTGCCGGAACCAGATGGATCCGCCGCCGATACAGGGCCGGATATTCGCCAGGATATTCGTTTCGTATCCGAAACCGTGGTGCAGCCTTTGCCCGCTTCGGACACGGGCATGGCGCCTGTCGCGCGCATCGATGCCCCCTCGCTCGATGCTCTGGTGGCACGCATCCCGGCCGAGGACGCGCTTTCCGCTGAAATGACCTGCCTTGCGCAGGCCGTCTATTTCGAAGCGCGCGGCGAGCCGCTGCACGGCCAGCTTGCCGTGGCCCGCGTGGTCATCAACCGCGCCGCCTCGCCCCGCTTCCCGGATGATTACTGTGCGGTGGTCAAGCAGCCGGGTCAGTTCTCCTTCGTGCGCGGCGGTGCGATTCCCGCGCCCAACGCATCCACGCTCGCCTGGTCGCGCGCCAAGGCGATTGCCCGCATCGCGCATCAGGATCTGTGGGACAGCCAGGTGGGCGAATCGCTGTTCTTCCATGCCAGCCATGTGCGCCCTTCATGGGCTGGCCGGCGGGCCAGCGTCGCACGGATCAGCCGGCACATCTTCTACAAGTAAGGGGGCGGCGGGCTGCGGCCCGCTCGCCCTGCGCCGGTCAGTCGCGCAAGTTCACCCAGACAGGCGCGTGATCGCTGGCCTTTTCCCGGCCGCGATATGCCTTGTCGACGCCGGCCGCCACCAGCCGGTCGGCGCAGGCGGGGGACAGCAGCAGGTGATCGATGCGAAAGCCGTGATCGCGCTGCCACGCGCCCGCCTGGTAATCCCAATAGGTCCACACGCCCCCGCGCGGGTTGAGCGTGGCAATGGCATCGGTCCACCCGTCATTCAGCAGGCGGGCATAGGCATCGCGCGATTGCGGCTGCATCAGCGCATCGTCGGCCATGGCCTTGACTGACCAGACATCCTGATCGGTAGGGATGACGTTGAAATCGCCCAGCACCACAGCCGGAATTTCCGCCGCCAGATGCGCGGCGCAGCGTTCGCGCAGGCGCTCCATCCAGGCCAGCTTGTAATCGAATTTGGGGCCGGGCTGCGGATTGCCGTTGGGAAGATAGAGATTGCAGATACGTATCCCCTGCACCTCGGCCTCGAGATAGCGCGCCTGTTCGTCCGCTTCGTCGCCCGGCCACTTCATTTCTGGCAGGCCGCGCTGCACCTCCACTGGCACCTGCCCGCGTGCCAGAATGGCGACGCCGTTGAAGCTTTTCTGCCCGTGCCAGATGGCGTGATAGCCGATGGCTTCGAAATCGGCGGCGGGAAAGCCATCGTCCTGCGTCTTGATTTCCTGCAGGCAGGCAATATCGGGCCGGGTTTCGTCCAGCCATTCCAGCAGGCGCGGCAGCCGCGCCTTGATGCCGTTGATGTTGAAACTGGCGATTTTCACCCGATCAGATGCCGAAGCTGGAACCGCAGCCGCAACCCGATGCCGCCTGCGGATTTTCCACGCGGAATGCCGCCCCGCCCAGCGATTCGACGTAATCGACCTGTGCACCGGCCACCAGATCGAGGCTGACCGGATCGACCACCAGCTGCACCCCGTCGGTTTCGCTCACCAGATCGTCGGGCGCGGGGCCATCGTCCAGTTCGAACTTGTATTGAAAGCCCGAACAGCCACCGCCTTCCACCGCGAGGCGCAAGATGGGCGGCTTGCCCTGCCGCGCGGCAATCACCGCCACGCGCGCGGCGGCGTTCTTCGTCAAGGTCAGTTCCTGTGCCATAGGCGAGATGTAGGGCGTCACGCGTCCCGGCTCAAGCGATCCGGCTCAGGCGTGGGTGATATATTCGCGCATCGCTTCGGCCTCGGCCTCGATCTGTTCGATGCGGTGCTTTACCAGATCACCGATCGATACGAAGGCCAGCAGCCGCCCGTCTTCCACCACGGGCAGATGGCGGATGCGCCGCCGTGTCATCAGCGCCATGGCCGACAGGGCATCCTCATTCTGGCCGATGGTAATGGCGGGCGCGGTCATCACTTCGCCCACGCTGAGATCAAGCGCGTCCCCGCCGTGCTTCGCCACGCAGTGGAGCAGATCGCGTTCGGAAAAGATTCCCGCCACGCGGCTGCCATCCATTACCGGCATGGCCCCGATGCGCTTTTCTGCCAGCAAGGCGGCCGCCTTGCGCACGCTGTCCTTGGCGGTGCAGCTGACGATTTCCTGTTCGCGGCCTGCGATGATTCGTCCGATAGACATTGGCCTTTCTCCTCATTCCCGCAGCCATCATGCCACGCTTTGCCGAGTCTGGCCAAATCGCAGCGCACAAGGGCGCCCGCCGCAGTTCCTTTGTGCTGCGTTGCATCCGCGCGCGCAGGAGTGCATGGGAGGCGGATGCCCTACCGTTCGCCCCTCGACGATCCGCACACAGCCGCCCATGCCTGGGCCCGCTACCGGCGGTTGATGCGCGGTATGTTCATGCTCACCACCGCCACCGTGATCGTGGCGCTGGCCTTGCTTTACCGCGAAGTGGGCATGGTATCGGTGCACTTTTTCATCGCCACCGCGCTGGGAATTGGCGCGGCGATGCTGTTGATGAGCGCGCTGATGGGGCTGGTGTTCCTCTCCAGCGGCACCGGGCACGACGAGGCGGTGGAACAGGCGGATGAGGCCATCCATCCCAAACCCGAGGATTTTCAGTAGATTTCTAGAGCCCGTCCGGGGCCTTTCGCGGGCTGTGCAGGCGGTATTGCTCCACCGGCTTGCCGCCAATCAGATGCTGCTGGATGATCTCTTCCAGCACGGCCGGCGTGCACGAATGGTACCAGACGCCATCGGGCCAGACCACGGCGATGGGGCCGCCCACGCAGATTTGCAGGCAATCGGCCTTGGTGCGCTGCACCGTTCCGCGCGGGCCGACCAGCCGCAGTTCCTTCAGTCGGGTTTTCAGGAAGGCCCAGCTTTCCTCCCCCCGCGCCCGCGAGCAGCATTTCTGCTTTTCCGACAGGGCGCACAGGAAGATGTGGCGGGCAATGCCGTCGCCGCCGATCAGGCCATAGGCGCGCGCGGCCTGCGCGGCCGCGGCCTGCGTTCCGCTTTGGGGGAGTGAATCGTTCAGCGTTGCTTGCCGGCGATGCGGGCGATTTCCGCTTTGACCAGCCGCTCCACAATGCCGGGCAGGTGCGTATCCAGCCATTGCGCCAGCATGGGGCGGAGCATTTCGCGCACCAGCCCTTCGAGCGAGGTTTCACCCGAACGCACAATGCGCGGCGCGGCACCGGGTTCGGCCAGCATCGAAAGCGCGGCGAGCGACTGGCGCATGGCATTGGCGGCTTCGGATGTGGTCAGAGCTTCCTCTGCCTCCTCCGCCAGCGCGGACAGATCGAGCACGTCGTCATCATCCTGTTCCGCCAGCGAGGCGGCCGCGCGGGGGGTGACGCCGTCATTCTCGCGCCGGCGGCGCACGGCCTCGGCGCTGTCGCGGTTGTCGCGCGCGATCACCTTCTTGATCGATTCGAGGATTTCCTCGACCGAGGGTTCGCCTTCGTGCCGCATATTGCCTTACCCCCCCTCTCGAACCTGTCTTGGCCCCACACTCGATCAGTTGGCGGAGATTTCGCCGTCCTGCGGGCCGATGTCAACGGTGCGCGTGGCGCGGGGCAGCGGTTCGGGATCGCGCTGCCAGTCCCACACCTGCCCGCGCACCCGGTCGTAATTCACCACCGGATCATACAGCGGGCCATTGGCATCAAGACCCAGATCGCGCGCTTCGGCCCGGCCCATTGCGGCGAGCAGGTTGAAGCCCGCCACATATTCGTTGCGGCGCGCCGTTACCAATTGCACGCGGGCGGCCAGCAATTCCTGCTCGGCATTCAGCACGTCGAGGATCTGGCGGTTGCCGATGGTGTTTTCGGCGCGCACGCCTTCGAGGCTGAGTTCAGCCGCATCAACCGCGGCCTGCGTGGATGCGATGATGGCATTGGCCGCGCGCCAGTTCTGCCAGGCGGCGCGCACCTGTGCGAGCACCTGCCGTTCGGTGCCGATGGCCTGTTCCAGCGCGGCGAGCGCCTGCTGCTGCGCCTGCCGCTGCTGCGCGGCCACGCGCCCGCCCTGAAACAGCGGCACGGTCACGCGGATGCCGGCCTGCGCGCTGGTGTTCACCTGTTGTGCCGTGCCTGCGCCGGGAATGGCGCCCAGCGTGCCCAGAAAGTTCTGATAGCCGCCGGTGGCAAAGGCTTCGAGACGGGGAAGTCGTCCGGCCCCGGCGACGCGCACGTCAAAGCCCGCAGCCTCGGCCCGCTCGCGCGCGGCGATGAGGTCAGGATTGCTCGCCAGCGCCAGCTCTTCCGCGTCGTCCACGCTGGCGGGCAGGCCCGGAAGCGGCGGCGGGGGTTGCAGATCGGACGGAGCCTGCCCCACCAGCGCAATGTAATTCTCGCGCGCGATCGCCAGATTGGCCTGCGCCGTGCGCAGATCCGCGCGCGCCAGTGCCAGCCGGCTGGCCGATTGCGCAACATCGGTGCGCGTCAGGTCGCCGATCTCGAACCGGTCGCTGGTGGCTTGCAGATTGACTTCGAGCACGGCGACATTGCCCGCCGAAAGCGCTGCAACCGCCTCGCCCCGGATCACGTCCATGTAAGCGGCCACGACCTGTGCGAAGATTGCGCTTTCGGTGCTGCGCAGATCGGCGCGGCCCGCCTCGATGCGGTTTTCCGCCGCCAGAATGCCGTTGCGCACGCTCCCGCCCGAAAACAGCGGCACGCCAAGGTTGAGATTGGCCGAGAGCGAGCGTTCGGGGGCGATGAAGCTGGCCGAACTCTGCTTCAGGAACTCGGTCAGATTGCCCGAAAGATCGGCCGAAGGCAGGCCCGCGGCGCGCTGGATCACCACGCTTTCATCGGTGGCGCGCAATTGCGCGCGGGCGGCCTGCAATTGCGGGTTGCTGGCATAGGCCTGCGCCAGCGCCTCGCGCAGCGTATCGCCCATGGCAGGCGGCGTCACCAGCAGCGAAGCGCAGGCAAGGGCGGCCGCCTTCAGGCCCGTGATCGCTGCCTTGCGGGCCATGCTCAGAAGCTCCAACCCTTGGGTTTGTCAAATTCAGGCAGGCGCGGAACGCCCATTTCGGCCAGCTTGAGGAACACGATCTGTCCGCCCGCCTTGCGTCCGCGCGCAACGCTGGTGATGCCGTTTTCGACAAGCCCCGTTACCACGCGACCATTATCCGCCAGCCGTTTTGCCAGCGAATCGGGCATCTGCTCGATCGCGCCGTCGATTACGATCAGATCGGCCTTGCCTTGCCCTCGTGGTGTGGCCAGCGCCTCGGCCGGGGTCAGCACCGTCAGCTTCGCAACCAGCGGGCGCAGCACTTCGGCCATGTAGCCGCTGCCGCCATCGACCAGAATGGCGGTTTCGTGGGGCTGCGGCGCGGCTTCCTGCACCATCGTGCCATTGACCAGCGGCGCGGCGAGGAAGCGGCCATCGCCCAGCGGCACGGCGCGGTCCATATAGGCGAAATCGCGGGCTGCGGCGGGCACGAAATCCTCGCGCGGGACGGCGCGCATCCGGGCGATCGTGTTCACTTCGGTCACGCCGCTGGTGCGCAGCTGGCTGTCGATCATCGCCTGGCGTGCAGCAGCAAAACCTTCAGCGGTAGTCTGGGGGGATTCGAGCAGGGTCACCGTTTCGTTTCTCTCGTCTCTCTTGCCGGAGCGTGCCTTAAGCGTAAGAGGGCCTGTCGCCAAGGGAACTTTCGCGTATGGCCCTACCCGGCATTGGCACAGGGCAATAGCAGGCCAAAGGGCCAAGGCGTGTCGAAAATTGTATCAGCAGGAGTCAGGCTTCGATGAACGGCATCACCATCATCCGCGAGGACGACATTATCGCCAGCGTGGCCGATGCGCTGCAATACATCTCCTATTACCACCCGATGGATTACATTCAGGCGCTGGGCGAGGCGTACAAGGCGGAGCAGGGCCCGGCGGCCAAGGACGCGATCGCGCAGATCCTGACCAACAGCCGGATGTGCGCCGAAGGGCACCGGCCGATCTGCCAGGACACCGGCATCGTCAATGTCTTCATCAAATGGGGGCAGGATTGCCGGCTGGAATCGGACCGCGATCTGCAGGACGTGGTCGATGAAGGGGTGCGCCGCGCCTATAATCTGCCGGAAAACAAGCTGCGCGCCTCGGTTCTGGCCGACCCGGCCTTCACCCGCCGCAACACGCGCGACAACACGCCCTGTGTGCTGAGCGTCGAAATGGTGCGCGGCAACACCGTGTCGATCGATGTCGCGGCCAAGGGCGGCGGCAGCGAGAACAAGAGCAAGTTCAAGATGATGAACCCGTCGGACAATATCGTCGACTGGGTGCTGGAACAGATTCCATTGATGGGCGCGGGCTGGTGCCCGCCGGGTATGCTGGGCATCGGCATTGGCGGCACGGCGGAACATTGCATGAAGCTGGCCAAGCTTTCGCTGATGGAGCCGATCGACATGGCGCAGCTGAAAGCTCGCGGGCCGCAAAACGATATCGAAAAGCTGCGGATCGAGATCTACGACAAGGTCAATGCGCTGGGCGTGGGCGCGCAGGGGCTGGGCGGGCTGTCCACCGTGCTCGATGTGAAAATCCTCGATTGGCCGTGCCATGCCGCGGGCAAGCCGGTGGCGATGATCCCCAATTGCGCCGCCACGCGCCACGCGCATATCACGCTCGACGGCAGCGGCCCCGCTTTCCTGCCGCAACCCGATCTCGACGCCTGGCCCGATGTGCAGTGGGAACCCGATGTGGCGGCCAAACGCGTCGATCTCGACAATCTCACGCGCGAGGAAGTGACCAGCTGGAAGCAGGGTGACCGCTTGCTGCTCAACGGGCGGATGCTGACCGGGCGCGACGCGGCGCACAAGCGCATTCAGGATATGCTGGCGCGCGGAGAGGAACTGCCGGTCGATTTCCGCGGCCGCGCAATCTATTATGTCGGCCCGGTCGATCCGGTGATGGGCGAAGTGGTCGGCCCTGCCGGCCCTACCACCGCCACGCGGATGGACAAGTTCACCGACATGATGCTCGATCTCGGTCTGCTGGCGATGATCGGCAAGGCGGAGCGCGGGCAGGGCGCGGTCGATTGCATTGCCAAGCACAAGGTTGCCTATCTGATGGCAACAGGCGGCGCGGCCTATCTGGTGGCGCGCGCCATCCGCGAATCGCGCGTCGTCGCGTTCGAGGATCTGGGCATGGAGGCGATCTACGAATTCACGGTGAAGGATATGCCGGTGACCGTGGCCGTGGACAGCGAGGGCAATAATGTCCACCGCCTTGCCCCGCTGCATTGGCAGCGGCGCATCGCGGAGGAAGGGCTATTGAACTGACCTTCTCGATCAAGCGCTGATACGGCCCGACAAGTGCCGGTGCGGCTCTGGAATTGCCGCGCCGCTGCGGGCATGGTGGCGCGATGGAGGATGGGGCCACACCGCAGGATCACGCACGCGTGCCGTTTCGCACGGTGCTTGCCTCGATTCTGGGCCTGTGGCTCTGCTATGTCATCCTCACCACGCTGCGCGGCGAGCTGGTGGATTTGGGCTTCACCACCGAAGCCTTCTGGCGACGCGTGCTGGCATCGGGCGCGGGCGCGGTGATTACGCTGGGCCTGTGGCTCATCCTGCGGCTGTTCGATGCGCGCGCGCTGTGGGTGAAGATCGGCGCGGCGCTGATCCTGTCGCTGCCCGTCGCGCTGCTGATCGCGCAGGCGAACCAGCTGGTCTTTGCCTCGATGGAGCAGCGCGTCTTTGCCCGCGCGGCCGAGCAGCGCGGCTTTTATGTCTACCGCGACCAATCGGGCGATCTGCTGGTGGACATTCCCGCCAGTTCCATTCCCGGCCCGCCCGCAGGAAGCGGCGGCGGAACGGTCACCGTGCCGGCCGAGCGGCTTCAGGCGACCTATTGGCAGGAGGTGATCGAGGTTGCCTATGGCCGCTATTTCATGATGCTGGCCTGGTGCGCGCTCTATCTGGCGCTGCTGACGGGGGAGAAGGCCCGCGCGGCGGAACGGCGCGAGCAGGAGTTCCGCAATGCCGCGCGCGCGGCGGAACTGCGATCCTTGCGCTATCAGGTGAACCCGCATTTCCTGTTCAATACGCTCAATTCGCTCTCCGCGCTGGTGCTGACCGGCAAGATCGACAGCGCCGAACGGATGATCCAGATGCTGAGCCATTTCTACCGCCGCAGCCTGGCGAACGATCCCACCGCCGATGTGCCGCTGGCCGAGGAAGTGGCCCTGCAACGGCTCTATCTCGATATCGAGGCGGTGCGCTTTCCGCAGCGTCTGGTGGCCGAATATGCGATTCCTGCCGATCTGGAGAACGTGCTGGTGCCGGGCATGATCCTGCAGCCGCTGGTCGAGAATTCGGTGAAACACGCGGTGGCACCCAGCTCTGCCCCGGTGCGCATCACGATCACCGCGCGCGAGGAATACGGGCGTCTGGTCTTGAGCGTGGCCGATAACGGACAGGATGCGGAACACAGCGCGACGCAGCGCAAGGGTTTTGGCATCGGTCTTGCCAATGTGCGCGAACGGCTGGCGGCGCGGTTCGGGCGCGCGGCGACAGTGGTATCCGGGCCCCTTGGCGCTGATGCGGGCAGCGGTTACGCGACCCAGCTGCGCCTGCCGCTGATCCGCAAGGCGGCGCCAATCCCGGCAATTCATCCCGCCCAACTGCTGGAAACAGCCAAATGAGTGACGCCGCATTGTCTTTGCGCACGCTGATTGTCGATGACGAGCCGCTGGCGATCGAGCGGATGCAGGTGCTCTGCGCCGAACTGCCGGGATTGCAGGTGGTCGGCACCGCCAGCGACGGGCGCGCGGCCCTGCGTCTGGTGGAGAAGCTGGCGCCCGATCTGCTGCTGCTCGACATGACCATGCCAGACCTCGATGGCCTCGGCGTGGCGCGCGAACTGGCGGCCGCGGCTGCGGGGCAAGGGCGCGCCCCCGCCGTCATCTTCGTCACCGCGCACGAGGATTTTGCGGTCGAAGCCTTCGACCTTGATGCGGTGGACTATGTGCTCAAGCCGGTGGGGGCGGAGCGGCTGGAACGCGCCATTGCCCGCGCCCTGGAACGGCGCAGCGCCCGGCCGGCAACCCCCGCACCCGCACCCTGGCAGTCCGAATTCTGGGTGCCGCACCGCTCCGAATTGCTGCGCATTGATGTGGGCGATGTGCACCGCATCGATGCCGAGCGCGATTATGTGCGCCTCTATGTGGGCGCTTCGTCCTATCTGCTGCTGCAGACGATTGCCGGGCTGGAGGCGCGGCTTGATCCTGAACGCTTCATCCGCATCCACCGCTCCACCATCCTGCGGCGTGACATGATCCGTTCGCTTCGTCACGAAGGGCTGGGCGTCTGGTGCGTGGAATTGCCCGATGGCGACGCCTTGCGCATTGGCCGCACCTATCTGCGCCGCGTGAAAGCGATGGCCGGACGCTGAGCGGGGCCGGGCCTCCAGCGGGCGCTGGACACCAAGAAGGGCGCCCTTCGAAAAGAGCGCCCTTCCCCCGTCGGCAGGCTGCGGCTTGGGGGCAATCAGCCCGCGCGGGTATTGTCTGCAATGATCTGCGCGAAATGTTGTTCCATCTCGCGCTTGGTTGAACGGTAGCATTCGCGCGATTCGCGGGTCATGATGTTCGAGCCGAGCTGGCGTTCGCCCACGCCGCAGACCTGGCGCGCGGCGTTGTCGATGCGGCGACCGAGTTCGGCGCGGCCTTCCACGCTCGACAGGTCGAGATCGCGGTGAGTGACGGCGGTGCTGCGCGTATCCCGCTGCTGCGCGGCGGCGGGGCTGGATATGGCGAGCATGGCGGCAAGTGCGGCGCAAAGGCTGATCGATGCGGTCTTGAACATGGGTTTCTCCTTCTTGAATTCTCCCCCCTTCCAAGAAAGGGCATCCGCGAAAATCCATTCGCGAAAAGGTTGCGCCGCAACCGGTGGGACTGGTGCGGCGGCGGCGCAGATGGAGGAATAGGGAGCCGCGCGCCGTGACGCGCGGGCCGCTCGACCGGGTGCGCGCGCGGGTCGACAAGCGCGGTGTGCGCCCGACAAACTGCTGCATTCTGCCCGACGAATGACTTTCCCGGCGCAAGGATTTGCCAGATGCGCCGCCGGACGGCATGGCTGCGCGATGGCCGTTGCAATCGTCTTCCTTCTCGGCATCGCCAATTTCGCCCTGCACCGTGCCGTGCTGGACAGCGACCACCCGGCCGTGCGCGCCTTTACCGGCGGGCGCGGCACTGCGGGCCGGGGCCGCGTGACCTTGCTGCTGGAATTTGCAGTGCTGGTGGTGGCGATGGCGGCCACCTGGCGCAGTGGCGCCTGGGCCTTTGCCTATGCACTCTACACCGCCTGCAATGCGGGCAGCGCCTGGGCCATCCTGACGCGCCGGATGTAAGAGGGGCCGGATGTGAGAGGGGCTGCGGGTAGCGCACAGCCGCCGCTTTCTGCTAACGCCCATGTTGCATGACCCGCCCGCTTTGCCTGTTCCACCTCAGCGATGTCCATTTCGGGCTGGAGGACGCGCGGGCGCTTGAATGGGTGAAGGCCGAGATTGCCGCGCGGCGTCCTGATGCCGTGGCGATTACGGGCGACATCACCATGCGTGCACGGCCCCATGAATTCGCGGCGGCGGAGCGCTGGATCCACAGCCTGGATGTGCCGGTGACGGTGGAGCCGGGCAATCACGATCTGCCCGGCTATCACCTGCCCTCGCGCTATCTCAACCCGCTGGGCCGATTCCGGGCCTTTCGTGAAGTGGTGGAGCGCCGGATTGAGCTGGCCCGGCCCGGTATTTCCGGCATTGCGCTGGTGCCGCTCAACAGCAATGTGCCCGCGCAGCCGCGCTTCAACTGGTCGAAAGGCTGGATCAGCGGCCGCGCGCTGGCGGATTGCCTGGCGCAGATCGATGCGCTTCCGGCGGGGATGCGCGCGCTGGTCACCGTGCACCATCCCCTGCGCGAGGCGGGAACCCACGGCACCGCCTTGACCCGCGGCGGGGCGGCGGCGCTGGCCGCGCTGGCGCAGCGGAAGGTCGTGGGCGTGCTTTCGGGCCATGTCCACGATGCCTTCGACCTCATGGAACCAACGCCGCACGGGCCTGTCCGCATGATTGGTGCGGGCACGCTGTCACGCCGCCTGCGCACAACCCCTGCCAGCTTCAACGAACTGGCGTGGGATGGGGCGCAGCTCACGGTGACCGTGCGCAATCTGGCCGGTCTCGACAGCGCGGCCATGCAGATTGGCGAGGTGCCTGCTGATGCGGAGCCGCCCGGTGCTGCGAGGGGCGATGCGTCCTCGGCATAAGTAACGCTGCGGAGGCGGGCACCTTTTCCGAAACCGTGCGTTGAAGCGCGCATGGCCCACAAAATTCTGGTGGTCGAGGACGACCTGCTCAACCGGATGTTCTATTACGAGGCGCTGTCCGCCCGGGGCCATGAGGTGTGCCTGGTGGATGACGGCGCGCGCGTAATGGCCGAAGCGTCGCGCTTTGCGCCCGACCTCATCACCATGGATATCCAGCTGCCAAGCATTTCGGGCCTGCGCCTGATCCGTCTGCTGCGCCGGGATGTCCAATTGTCGCAGATCCCCATCGTCGCGATCACCGCCTTTGTCGGGCAGGAGGAGGAAGCGCGGGTGCGCGGGGCTGGCGCCTCCGCCTTTCTTACCAAGCCGGTCAGTATGGACCAGCTTGTCGGCACGGCAGAGACGCTGCTGGCAGACAGCGCGGCCACGCGTCCCTGAACAGGCGCGGCCTGATGCAAAAAGGGGCGGCCCTTGGTGGACCGCCCCCTTGTGCCTGGCCTGAAAGGAAACGCCTTAACGCTTCGAGAACTGGAAGCTGCGGCGTGCCTTGGCGCGGCCATACTTCTTGCGTTCCACCACGCGGCTGTCGCGGGTGAGGAAGCCGGCGGCCTTGATGACGCCGCGCAGCGCGGGTTCATACTTGGTCAGCGCCTGGCTGATGCCGTGCTTGACTGCACCGGCCTGGCCCGAAAGACCGCCGCCCTTGACGGTGGCGATCACGTCATACTGGCCTTCGCGTTCCGAAATGGAGAAGGGCTGGTTGATGACCAGGCGCAGCGTGGGGCGTGCGAAATAGGTTTCCTGGTCGCGGCCGTTCACGGTCACCTTGCCGGTGCCGGGCTTCAGCCACACACGGGCCACGGCGTCCTTGCGGCGGCCGGTGGCATAGGCGCGGCCCTGCGCGTCCAGTTCCTGCTCGCGCAGGGGGGCAGCGGAGGCAGCGGGGGCAGCCGGGGTATCGACCGCAAGCGAGCTCAGATCCGACAGGTCGGACACGGTGTTGGTTTCATCGGCCATTATGCGGCAGCCTTGTTCTTGCGGTTCATCGAGGCAACATCGAGCACTTCGGGCTGCTGGCCCGCATGGGGATGCTCGGTGCCGTTATAGAGGTGGAGCGCCTTCATCTGTGCGCGGCCCAGCGGCCCGCGCGGGATCATGCGTTCCACGGCCTTTTCCAGCACACGCTCGGGGAAGCGGCTGCCCAGCACCTTTTCAGCGGTGACCGCCTTGATGCCGCCGGCATAACCGGTGTGCTTGTAATACACCTTCTGGCCCAGCTTGTTGCCGGTGAAGCGCACCTTGTCGGCGTTGAGGATGATCACGTGATCACCGCAATCGACGTGCGGGGTGTAGCTCGGCTTGTGCTTGCCGCGCAGGATATTGGCAACGATCGTGGCGAGGCGCCCAACGACCAGCCCTTCGGCATCGATCACGTGCCACTTCTTTTCGACCTCGGCCGGCTTGATCGACCGGGTCTGCTTGGAGAGAGCCTTCATGGCCTGGATTTCCTTGTTACGCGAATCTGTCGCGCGCAGGGCAATGTGCCCCGAGCGAAGGCGCGTCCTTTGTCGGCAGGGCCACGATAAGTCAAGCAATTGTGCGGGTTTGCGGAGAGGTAAAATAATACCTTTGCCAAGCCTGCGGGCTTGTCTGCGCCTATTCCAGCGGGAACAGCGCCCACATTTCGACGCTGCGGCGCTCATCTCCGGCAAGGCTGGTGACCACTTCGCGCCGTGCCTCGCGCATCAATCCCGTGCCGGGATCGCGCGCGGCTTCGAAAAGGGTGCGCACTTCTCCGGCATCACCCCAGGGAAGGGTGATCGTCTCGCGCGCCTCGCGCCTGCCATTGGCGGGGGCAAACAAGTCCCGGGGCAGTTGCGAAGTGAGGCTGGCGCCCGCCGCTTGAATTGCCCCCAGCGCGAGGCCGGCTTCTGCGGCGTCCTGCGGCAACTGCGCGTGCGCCTCCCTCAGGCTCCTCACAAGCTGCTCGTTTTCCGCAATGCTCGCGCCTTCCTCGATGAAGCCGGCGTGATTGAGCAGGAGCGGGAACAGGGTGTTGTCCACCCGATCCTCCTCCAGCGCGGCAAAACGGGCGAGTGCCGCAGGGGCGCTGGCGCGGACCGCCACCTGCTCGCCAGCCACTTCGAATCCGGTGCCACGCGGCAGGAAGTGCACCGCGTATTCGCGCGTCACCGTGAAGATCGCCCCGCCCGCCATCTGCCGCTCCAGTGTGCGACGGTAGAGCATGGTGCACGAAGGCGGGGCAATCGCAGCCGCGATGCTATCGGTCTGGGCTGCCAGAGCGGGGGAGCGGCTGGCCAGCACGGGAAGAATCGCTGCCGCTGCGGCCAGCCTCAGCATCCCGCGCCGATCGCTGCTGAACCCTCGTCCCCCCGTCATATCCCGGCTCATCGCCCTTTGGCTTTCATATCAGGCAGAACGCCTGCCGCATCCGTTGCTGTTCAAGACCCCCCAAGATCCGCCAGCCAGCTTGCCGTGGCCGGGGGAAACGCATCGGCTTCCCATATCATGATCGCAGGGCTTGTATAGGAATGCAATTGGGCAAGCCGCGCGGTCATATCGGCCCGCAGGCGCGGGTGTGTCTTGAACAAGACGCCCATTTCGGTCGATTCCTGCCGCTCGCCCTCCCACCGGAACAACGAGGTCATCGGACCGATCAGATTGGCGCAGGCAACCAGTTCTTCGTCCAGCAGCGCGCCGGCCACTCGCCGCGCCTCCTCCTCAGCGGGGAAAGGGCACCAGACCAGCAGCCCCCCGCTCATTGCCGCAACGGCGCGGGAGCTGCGAGAACCTCGCGCTGGCCCAGGCGGTGCGCACCCCAGGCAAAGGATGCCACCAGCAGGGCGCCCACCACCTGATGCGCCACCGCCAGCCACAGCGCCACCCCGCTCATCACCGTGGCGATGCCCAGCAACACCATCGTTCCGAAAGCCGAATGGATATAGACCGAAGCGCGCCGATCGCCCGACCGTTTCACCGCGCGCGCCAGCACGATCAGCGCGGCGACCGCGACCCACGCCCACCAGCGATGCAGCCAGTGCAGCAGGAAGGGATCATGCGTGAGCGTATAGAGAAATCCCGCATCCCAGCTCAATTGCGGCAGGAACTGCCCGCTCATCAATGGCCAGGTGTTCGAGGCGTGCCCGGCATTGAGGCCCGCCACCCAGGCGCCCAGCAACATCTGCACGAACACGACTGCCAGCACAGCCAGCGTCAGCCCGGTCAACCGCGCGGGCCGGGCGCCGGGATTGCGATGCAGCACCAGCAGGTCGCGCGCGGTCCATACCAGCCCGCCTAATGTAAACAAGGCGGTCAGCAGGTGGATCGAGAGCCAGAAATGCGACACATCGGTCATCTCCTCGTTCAGGCCGGAGCGAACCATGAACCAGCCAAACGCCCCCTGCAGGCAGACCAGTGCGAACAGCGCGACAAAGCGCGGCTTGTAGCCTTGCGGGATCGCCCCCTTGGCCCAGAAAAACACCATCGGCACCAGCAAAGCGAGGCCGATCACGCGGCCCAGCAGGCGGTGAACCCACTCCCAGAAATAGATGAACTTGTAATCGTCCAACGTCATGCCGCGCGGGCCGGCTTCGTGCATATATTCGCCGATCTGCTGGTAGGCTTCGAATTCGGCCTGCCATTGCTCCTCGCTGAGCGGGGGGAGCGTTCCAGTCACCGGACGCCAGTCGGTGATCGACAGGCCGCTTTCAGTGAGCCGGGTGATTCCGCCCACGGCCACGATGAAGGTGACGAGCGCGGCCACCGCGAACATCCAGCGCGCCAGCGTCAGCGGGGTGTAACGGCGGGCCTGGGCAACCGGGGGAGAAGAGAGCGAAGCTGTCGACATAGGCGCGATGTGCGCCCAGCCTGCCTGAATCGCAAGATGGCTTTTCGCCTGCACACTGCCGGAAATCGGTCTGCGCGGCCGGAAAAACCTTGCGCCATGTTACAGCATTACATACATCGGCGCGGATGCTCGGATCACTCTTTCCCCGGATTCGCGACCAGGTGCAGACCTTCGCGCAAGACCGCCTCGACCGGGTGGGCGTGTTGCTGTCGTGCCTGTGCCTGGTGCATTGCGTGCTGGGACTCGTGCTGGTGGCCGGGCTGGGGATGGGGGCGACCTTCCTGCTCGATCCTGCGATTCACAAGGTGGGCCTCTTGCTGGCAACGCTTGTGGCAGGCGTGGCGATCGGCGTGGGCGCGGTGCGCCACCGGCGGCCCGGCCCCTTTGTCGTGGCGATGACCGGGCTCAGCTTCATGGGCGCCGCCGTGGCGGTGGGTCACGGCTATGAAGAAGCGGTGCTGACCGTGATCGGCGTGGTGCTGGTCGCGGCGGGGCATATCCTGAACTTGCGAAAAGCCTGACGCACGCTATCTCCCGCCCATCATGAGCGATGCGGCCGTCCTTTCCATCACTGTCAACGGCGAACCACGCCGCACCACCGCGGCCACGATTGCCGATTTCGTGCGCGAACTGGGACTGAAAGTCGCCAAGGTGGCGGTGGAGCATAACGGCGTGATCGCGCCGCGCTCCACGCTGGAGGATGTGCGCCTCGCCGAGGGCGACGTGCTGGAGATCGTGCATTTCGTGGGCGGCGGCTGAACGCTCCTTCCCCGAACACCCTTGTCCTGCCGCGCCGCTGCCGATACCGCCAATGCCATGACCGATTCTGCAACCGACAGCTGGACCGTGGCCGGCCGCACCTTCACCTCGCGCCTGATCGTGGGCACAGGCAAATACAAGGACTTTGCGCAGAACGCGGCGGCGGTGGAAGCCAGCGGGGCCGAAATCGTGACCGTGGCGGTGCGCCGGGTGAACATCTCCGATCCGACCCAGCCGGTGCTGATGGATTACATCGATCCCAAGAAGATCACCTATCTGCCCAACACCGCCGGATGCTTCACCGCCGATGACGCGATCCGCACCTTGCGCCTGGCGCGCGAGGCGGGGGGCTGGGATCTGGTCAAGCTGGAAGTGCTGGGCGAGGCGCGCACGCTCTATCCCGATATGCGCGAAACGCTGAAGGCCTGCGAGGTGCTGGCGAAGGAAGGCTTCAAGCCGATGGTCTATTGCGTGGACGACCCCATCGCGGCGAAGCAATTGGAGGATGCGGGCGCGGTGGCGATCATGCCGCTGGGCGCGCCGATTGGCAGCGGCCTTGGCATCCAGAACAAGGTGACGATCCGCCTGATCGTGGAAGGCGCGAAAGTGCCCGTGCTCGTCGATGCAGGCGTGGGCACCGCATCCGAAGCAGCCGTGGCGATGGAGCTGGGTTGCGATGGCGTGCTGATGAACACCGCGATTGCCGAAGCGCAGGATCCGGTGCGCATGGCCCGCGCCATGCGCCATGCGGTGATTGCCGGGCGCGAGGCCTATCTGGCTGGCCGGATGAAAACGCGCAAATATGCCGATCCTTCCAGCCCGCTTGCCGGATTGATCTGAATCGCGGCTTCTGCGCCCCGCCCGATTCCGACGGGCGGGCGCGTAAACCGGTCTTTAACCATGTTCGCGCGATGATCGGCCCCGCAACCCGCAGGAGGCCGCTCATGGCTCGTTCGCAGACAACCTCGCCCAGCATTTGCGAAATGCGCGAATTTGCCGGTTTTGCGCCGGCGGAACAGCGCTACATCACCCGCGCGCTCGATGTGTTCATGGGCCGGGGTGATGCGTTTCGGGATTGGTCTGGTGAATCAGGTGGCAGCGCGGCGATCCGCGCGCAATACATCGCCTACCGCGAATTGCGCGGCCTGGGCGCAGCGATACCCGCCGAGGCGGCGATCGATACGGCCCTGGGCAATTTCATGGGCGTGCTGGTGAAAATCACCGCGCAGGATCTGGCGCAGGAGCAGATCGAAAGCTTTTCTGCTTACCGCTTCTTGTACGAACGAATGCTGGGCGCGGGCGTGCGTCCGTTCCTGCCGGCCGCCTTCTGCGGTGCTGCCGCGCTTCCGCAGATCCGCCCCTGTCGCCGCAAGATGCTGCTCCAGTCGCTGAGCGAGGCGGCGGCCACCGCGCCCGCCTGGTCGGACCGGCAGCCCGCCTTCTTTCCCGAACGCATTACCGACGAGGCCGCCTGATAGGCCGATCAGCGCGGCAGGACATTCAGGATTGCACGGGCAATTTCGCGTTCGCCCATCACCACATGATTGGCGCCGGTCTGTTCCAGATGGGCGACTTCGGCGTCCGAGTGGGCGCGGGCAATGATGGTGAGGGCAGGGTTCAGCTCGCGGGCAAGCTGCGCCACTGCTCCGCCTTCGAAGCCTTCGGGAATGGCGATGATCAGGCTCCGCGCCTCAGCAATTCCGGCGCTTGCCAGAACGGTTGGATCGGCGGCGTTGCCATGGATTGCCACGCGGCCCGATGCGCGCGCGGCGGCCGCATTGTCGCTGTCATCCTCGATAACCACGATCTCGCCCTTGTGCTCGGCGGCAATGCGGCTTCCCACGCGCCCGTGACCGACCAGAATCGTATGGCCGGGCCTGGGTTCGACGGCGGGCGCGATTTCCTTCACCGCCTCGCTTAGCCGGGCGGAACCTTTTCGTCCCGCCACCGCGCTGAAGATGAAGGGGTTGATCAGGATCGACAGGATCGCGCCCGCCAGAATCAGGTCGCGTCCTTCGCTGGGCAGGATGTTCAGCTGTGTGCCCAGCCCGGCAAGGATGAAGGAAAACTCCCCGATCTGCGCAAGGCTTGCGGCAATGGTCAGCGCAGTGGTGTTATCATGCCCGAATGCGCGCACGATGGCCCAGGCCGCGATCGATTTGCCCACCACGATGATCAGCACCGTCAGCAGCACGGGCAGCGGCTGCTCCAACACCGTATTGGGATCGAACAGCATCCCCACCGATACAAAGAACAGCACGGCAAAGGCATCGCGCAGCGGCAGAGTTTCCTCGGTCGCGCGGCGGCTGAGATGCGTCTCGCCCAGGATCATGCCCGCGAAGAAGGCACCCAGCGCAAAGGACACATCGAAGATCAGCGCCGCACCATAGGCGACCCCCAGCGCGATGGAGAGCACGGCAAGCCGGAACAATTCGCGCGATCCGGTATGCGCGGTCCAGTGCAGCGCGGCGGGGATCACCCGTTTGCCGATTACGAGCATCAGCGCGATGAAGCCGCCCACCTTGGCGATTGTCAGGCCCAGCCTTGCCACCACATTCGCTTGTGCATCGGGATCGCCCGAAAACAGACCCGCCAATGTGGGCAGCAGCACCAGCGCCAGCACCATGGCAAGGTCTTCCACGATCAGCCAGCCGATCGCGATGCGCCCGCGCTGCGTCTCCACCAGATTGCGCGCCTGCATCGCGCGCAGCAGCACCACCGTGCTGGCAACCGAGAGGGCAAGACCAAACACCAGCCCCGCCGCCAGCGACCAGCCGAGCCACAGCGCCAGCGCCGTTCCCAGCGTGGTGGCGGTCGCAATCTGGAGAATGGCGCCAGGCACCGCGATGCGGCGGACGGACAGCAGATCGCGAAGCGAGAAATGCAGCCCCACGCCGAACATCAGCAGGATCACGCCGATTTCGGCCAGTTCGTTGGCAAGCGCCGCATTGGCGACATAGCCCGGCGTGAACGGCCCCACCAGTACGCCGGCAAACAGATACCCCGCCACCGGCGATACGCGCAGGCGATGCGCAATCGCGCCCATGATGAAGGCGGCAACCAGGCCAGCGACAATGGTGCCGATCAGCGGCGTGTGATGGGGCATTGATCCTCTATTGGCAGAAAACTCCCTGCCAATATGGAAGAAAATCGGTGCTTGTCACCCGCGCATCTGGCCGAAACTGCCAGAAAAGGGGGCGATCAATACAGCGCGTCGAGCCTTTGCTGATAGACCGCGCGGATAGGGTTGCGGCGGATCTTCATTGTCGGGGTCATCTGCCCGTTATCGACGCTGAACGGCTCATCCGCCACCACGAAGCGGCGCACCTTCTCGATCACGCTGAGTTCCTGGTTGGTGCGGTCAACCGCCGCCTTCAGCGCCTTCACGAAAGCCGGATTTTCGCGCAAGGCGGCGATGTCGCCTTCTGCCCCGTTATCCTTGGCCCATTGTTTCATCCACTCGGCATCGGGCACGATGAGGGCCACCATATGCGGCCGCTTGTCGCCGCTGACCATGGCCTGCGCGATTTCGGGCTGGAGCGTGAGCATCCCTTCCAGCTTTTGCGGGGCGATATTGTCGCCCTTGTCGTTGACGATGATGTCCTTCTTGCGGTCGGTAATGACGATGCGGCCCTTGGCATCGATATGCCCGATATCGCCGGTGTGCAGCCAGCCATCGGCCAGCGCGGCGGCGGTCGCTTCGGGATTCTTCCAATAGCCTTTCATCACCAGTTCGCCGCGCACCAGGATTTCCCCGTCATCGGCGATCTTCACCTCCACCCCGCGCAGAGGGGGACCGACGGTGTGCAGAGCGATGCCGGCGCCCGGATAATTGCACGAGACGACCGGCGCGCTTTCGGTCTGGCCATAGCCTTGCAGCATGGTGAGGCCCATCGCCTGGAAAAAGCCGCCGACTTCGGGATTGAGCGGTGCGCCACCCGATACCAGCGCCTTGATCCGCCCGCCAAAGCGCGCGCGCACCTTGGGACGGATCGTGGCATTGAGCAGCAGGCCAACCAGCCCGTCCTTCAGCGATTTGCGGCCCGCAATCTGCCGTTCGCCCAGATGGATCGCGCGTTCGAGCAGGAATTGCGCGGCAGCACCCTGCTTTTCGACGCCCTTGATGATCTTTTCGCGCAGGATTTCAAACAGCCGCGGCACCACGATCATGAAAGTGGGCCGCGCTTCTTCCAGATTGCTCGACAGCTTGTCGAGCCCTTCGGAAAACCAGATATCCGCGCCAAGGCCCAGCGGCAGATAGAGGCCGGCGGTGTGCTCCAGCGCATGGCTGAGCGGCAGGAAGGAGAGGAAGCGCTCCTCCTCCCAGCCGAAATCGTCCGCCAGCACATGGCCCGCCGCATCGACATTGTGCAGGATCGCGCCGTGGTGCAGCATCACGCCGCGCGGGGAACCACTGGTGCCGCTGGTGTAGATGATGCAGGCGATATCGTCGCGCGTGACCGCAGCGAGCCGCGCCTCCACCGCGCCGCGCGCGGCCACCGCATCGCCTTCCATCAAGGCGGGCATCTGGTGGATGGCGAAACTGCCGCTTTGCGATGTGGCAATCGGATCGATGGCGAGCAGATGTTCGGCCTGCCCCGATTTCAGCATGGCCGCGATCAGCGGTTTCGACAGCTTGTCTGTGGATACGATCACCATCCGCGCGCCGCTGTCATCCAGAATGTGGCAATGGTCGCCTTCGGTATTGGTGGTGTAGGCAGGCGTGGTGATGCCGCCCGCCGCCATGATGGCGAGGTCGGCCAGCGCCCATTCGGGCCGGTTCTCGGAAACCAGCATCACCCGGTCGCCAGGCCGGAGGCCCAGCTTCACCAGATTTTCGGCCAGCACGCAGACACGCCGCGCGGCTTCGGCATAGCTGATCGATTGCCATGCGCCGCCGGCCTTGGCGGTCAGGAAGGGCTTGTCGCCCTGTTCGTCGGCGCGCTGGAGGAACAGGCCCACCAGGCTCTTGGCATTCTCGATGTCCTGCAACTGCACCCTGGCGCACTCCCGTAAGGCTGCCGGATATTTCCGGTCCTGCGTTTCGGCAAGGAAACTAGGGAGGGGAAACGCTTAGGGCAAGTTTCCCGAAAGGATCATGGATGCACCGCTGCGCCTTCACTGCGCGGATCGGCCGCGCCTTGCCATGTGCCGCCCACAAACTGCGCGGCATTGGCCTTGAACGGCAGGCGGCGCGTCTGGAGGGTGTGGCCCAGCGCCTCTAGTTCGGCGCGGAAGGCCAGCAAGGGCGAATCCTCCTCCACCACAATGTCCGAACCCGGCGCATAAAGACCCGGCAGGCCGATCGCCTGTTCCACCGGCAGGCCCCAGTCGAGCACGCCGATCAGCGCCTTGGCCACCTGCACCGGGATCGTTGCTCCGCCCGCTGCGCCAACGGCCAGCACCAGCGCGCCATCGGGGCCATAGACCAGCGTAGGCGCCATCGAGCTGCGCGGCCGCTTGCCGCCTTCGACGCGGTTGGCAACCGCCACCCCGTCGCGCGCGGGGACCATGCTGAAATCGGTCAGTTCGTTGTTGAGGTAGAAGCCGCCATACATCAGGCCCGATCCGAACGGCCCTTCGATGGTGGAGGTATAGGATACCGCCGTGCCCCACTGGTCCACCGCGACGAAATGGCTGGTGCCATTTTCTTCAGGGCCAAAGCCGTCGGCGGCAATCGCCCGCATACCGGGCGGAGTGCCGGCCGCCACGCTCGCCATCCGCGCGGTGGCGGATATCAGCGCGCCGCGCTCGGCCAGATAGTTTGCGTCCATCAACCCCGCCATCGGAACGGAAACGAAATCGCCATCGGCCAGATACCGTTCACGATCGGCATAGGCGAGGCGCTGGCTTTCGGCGAAAAGATGCCAGCTGACTGGCGAATCCGGCCCCAGCGCGGCGAGATCGAAACGCTCCAACTGCTTGAGCACGGCAAACACCGTGGTCGCGCCGGAAGAGGGCGGGCCCATCCCGCAGATGCGGTATTGGCGGTAGGTTCCGCAGGGACTTTCGCGCCACACGGCGGAATAGCTGGCGAAATCAGCCGGGGTGACTGCGCCTTCGTGCGGCGTGGCCTCGGCCATCACCGCCGCCATCCCGTCGGCCATCGGCCCTTCGTAAAAGGCGCGCGGGCCTGCGGCGGCTAGCTGTTCCAGCGTGGCGGCGAGTTCGGGCATGGTCACGCGCGCGCCAACGGGCAGTGGGTCGCCTGCCGCGTCATAGAACATGGCCCGGCCTTCGGGTGTGTAGGCGGCGCGGTTCTGCGCCGAAACCAGAAATTCGCGGAAGCGCGGGGTGATTTCCCACCCCTCCCGCGCCAAAGCGATGGCGGGCTGGAACAGGGCAGCCCAGGGCAGTGTGCCGTAACGGTCATGCGCCTCTGCCGCGAGGGCGATATTGCCCGGAACGCCCACCGAAAGCCCGCTCATCACTGCTTCCATGAAGGGGCGGGGCGTCCCTTCGGCGGTCAGGAACCATTCGGGCGTGGCGGCGGCAGGCGCTGTCTCACGCCCGTCGAGTGTGATGACCGCACCATCAGGCGTGCCGCGCACATAGAAGCCGCCCCCGCCAATGCCGCTGCTTTGCGGTTCCACCACGGTCAGCGCCAGCATGGTGGCAATCGCCGCATCGGTGGAGGTGCCGCCCATGCGCAGCATCGCCGCTCCGGCTTCAGCCGCGCGCGGATCGGCGGCGCTGACCACACCGGCAAAGGGCGCGGTTGTGGCCGTTTGCAGCGGGGTTTGGGTAGTCGCGGCGCAGGCGGCCAGCGCGAGCGGGGCAAACAAGAGGGCCAGTTGGCGGGCAAAACGCATCGAAAAACCGCTATTCGGTGCCGACGGCGTCGGCAATGCTGCCATAACCGTATTGACTTAAGCGCTGTTCCAGCCCTCGGCAGATCGCCCGCGCAATCCCTGGCCCGGCATAGATCATCGCGGAATACAGCTGCACCAGCGAGGCACCGGCGCGGATGCGGGCAAAGGCATCGTCCGCCGTGGCGATGCCGCCTACGCCCACAAGCGGAAGCGCGCCGCCAGTGGCGCGGCGGAAATCGCGCAGGCGCTGGAGCGCGGCATCCTTCAGCGGCGCGCCGGACAAGCCGCCCGCCTCGCCCGCATGGGCCGATCGCAGCGGCGGGCGGGCAATCGTGGTGTTCGATACGATCAGCGCGGCCAGCCCCTTGTCCAGCGCGATGCGGGAAATCGCATCCACATCGGCGGGTTCGAGATCGGGCGCGACTTTCAGGAATACGGGCACCTGCGCATCACCGCGCGCCTCCATCACCGCGTCGATCAGTTCGGTCAGCGCGCCTTCATCCTGCAGCGCGCGCAGGCCCGGCGTGTTGGGGCTGGAGATATTGACCGCCAGATAATCCGCCAGCGGGGCCATCAGGCGCGTCATGTGCGCGTAATCGGCGATACGGTCGGCGCTGTCCTTGTTCGCGCCGATATTGATGCCGACAATGCCTGTCCTGAGCGAAGTCGAAGGGCCCCGCCGCCTGCGGGAAGCGAGACGCGCCGCCGCCTCGTCACCACCGTGATTGTTGAATCCCATGCGGTTGATGACCGCCTCGTCCTCCACCAGCCGGAACAGCCGGGGCCGGGGATTGCCTTCCTGCGGGCGCGGTGTGATCGATCCGACCTCGGCAAAGCCAAACCCCAGCGCCAGCAGCGCATCGGGCACTTCGCCATCCTTGTCGAAACCCGCCGCCATGCCCACGGGATTGGGGAAACGCAGTCCCGCAACAGTGGTCGCCAGCGGTCCCGCCGCAGGGGAGGCTGGCGCATCGGGCGCCCAAATCTTGAGCGCGGCAACGGTGAGGCGGTGCGCGCGTTCGGCGTCGAGCGCGAAAATGGCGGGGCGGATGAGGCGGTAAAGCATGGCGGCCCTATGGCAAAGACGCGGGGCCGTGTCGATTCGCGCGATCGGCCGATCGCGGCGCATTGGTTGCAGCCGAAATCATCCAAAATGGCGCAATCAGGCCGATTTTGCGCGTGGCTTGTCGCTTTCATACAAGTGGTGGCGCAACCATTCTGCTAGTTTGCAGCCGCGACCCGAAGGGCTCGCCGCGACAACGCGACGGGTTCTCGACTATGAGGGCGGCCAATCTTGCACCAGGTGCAGGGCGGGCCGCCCCTTTTTTATGCCGCTTAGATGCTAACGACTCGCAACAGGCAATCGGGCGTTGAAAGCGCGGATTCGCGTCACTAGGTGAAATCGGAACGAATCAGTCCGATTAGGCGGACTGACCAGCCGGTGGAGCCTTATGCGTCTGTCGAGTATGGCCGATTATGCCGTGGTCACCATGTGTGCCGCCGCGCGCCATTGCGGGACGCTGGCAGCAGCCGGCTCACGCATTTCCGCCGCGGATCTGGCGGCCGAAACCGCCTTGCCGCTGCCCACGGTGCAGAAACTGGTGACTATCCTGTCCAAGGCAGGCCTGATCAAGGGCCAGCGCGGGGCGGGCGGCGGCATCCAGCTGGCGCGCCCGGCGGCTGCTATCACGCTGGCCGACATTATCGAGGCGGTCGAAGGCCCTATTGCGCTGACGGCTTGCGTGGATGCGGGCAAGCAGGATTGCGCGCTGGAAGGCACCTGCAATGTGCGCCCGCACTGGCCGGTCGTGAATGATGCGCTGCGCGGCGCGCTGGCGCAGGTGCGCCTGTCCGACCTTGCGCGGCAAAAGGAAGTAGCCACGGCATGAGCGAGAATATGCAGACCGAAGACGTGCACGACGCTGAACTGCAAGACCGTGAGGCGCGCGAAGCCGCCGCGCGCGTGGCCGATTACGAGCATGGCTGGTCCGCCGAGATCGAAACCGATTTCGCGCCCAAGGGGCTGAACGAGGATACCGTCCGCTTCATTTCCGCCAGGAAGGGGGAGCCGGAATGGATGCTCGACTGGCGGCTCAAGGCCTTCCGTCACTGGCTGACCATGGAGGAGCCGGACTGGGCGAAGCTGGGCTATCCGAAAATCGATTATCAGGATGCCTATTACTACGCCGCGCCCAAGAAGAAGCCGGAGCTGGCGAGCCTTGATGAGCTCGATCCCGAGATCAAGGCCGTGTACGACAAGCTGGGCATCCCGCTGGCCGAGCAGGAAGTGCTCGCCGGCGTGACCGGCGCGCGCAAGGTGGCGGTGGACGCGGTGTTCGACAGCGTCAGCGTGGCCACGACTTTCCGCAAGGAACTGGAAGCGGCCGGCGT
This sequence comes from Alteraurantiacibacter palmitatis, assembly GCF_037154115.1. NCBI lineage: Bacteria > Pseudomonadati > Pseudomonadota > Alphaproteobacteria > Sphingomonadales > Erythrobacteraceae > Alteraurantiacibacter > Alteraurantiacibacter palmitatis. The sequence goes on from NZ_JBANRO010000004.1 coordinate 280,063, forward strand.
GATCTTCCGCAGCATCAGCGAAGCGATCAAGGAATATCCTGACCTCGTGAAGAAGTGGCTCGGCCGCGTGGTGCCGATGCACGACAATTTCTTTGCCACTTTGAACTGCGCGGTCTTTTCGGACGGCACCTTCGTCTACATCCCCGAAGGCGTGCGCTGCCCGATGGAACTTTCCACCTATTTCCGCATCAATGCGGAGAATACGGGCCAGTTCGAACGCACGCTGATCGTGGCGGAAAAGGGCAGCTATGTCAGCTATCTGGAAGGTTGCACCGCGCCGATGCGGGATGAGAACCAGCTCCACGCTGCGGTGGTGGAACTGGTCGCGCTGGAAGATGCGGAGATCAAATATTCCACCGTGCAGAACTGGTATCCCGGCGATGCGGACGGCAAGGGCGGTATCTACAACTTCGTCACCAAGCGCGGCCTGTGCCAGGGCGCGCGGTCGAAGATCAGCTGGACGCAGGTGGAAACCGGCAGCGCGGTGACGTGGAAGTATCCTTCCTGCGTGCTGAATGGTGAGGACAGCGTGGGCGAGTTCTACTCGGTCGCCGTCACCAACAATTACCAGCAGGCCGATACCGGCACCAAGATGATCCACAACGGGCGCGGCAGCCGCTCGACGATCATCTCAAAGGGGATCAGCGCGGGTAAGAGCAACAACACCTATCGCGGGCTGGTGCGCGTGGGGGCCAATGCCGACAATGTCCGCAACTTCACCCAGTGCGACAGCCTGCTGCTGGGCGATCAATGCGGCGCGCATACCGTGCCCTATATCGAGGTGCGCAACCCCACCGCGCAGATCGAGCATGAGGCGACCACCAGCAAGATTTCGGACGACCAGCTGTTCTACGCCATGCAGCGCGGGCTGGGCGCGGAAGATGCGGTGGCGCTGATCGTCAACGGCTTTGCCAAAGAGGTGCTGAAAGAGCTGCCGATGGAATTTGCCGTTGAAGCGCAGAAGCTGCTGGCGATTTCGCTTGAGGGGAGCGTGGGGTGATGACCGACCGCAAAACCCTCAAACTCCCCACCCCCGGTGAGGACACCTCAACCGAAGCCCCCGCTCTCAAGAAGAAGGGCCGCGGCTGGGAAATCTCGGAAAGCCGCCTCGACGTGCTGCACGAGCAGGCGCGCGAATTGCGGCGGCATTCGACCCCGGCGCACAAGGCGCTGGCAGCCAAGTTCACTGCCGCCGACATGGGGCCCTACAGCTTCAAGCGCCACGCTGTGGTCGGCAGCGCGATTGTCGATTTCAACTGCCACAATCTCGGCCTTGCTATCGCGATTGACGAGGAGGGGCAGAACGAGGTTCTCGCCACGCGCCGCGACAAGAGCATGGAGGCGGTCGGCATCAAGCTGCTGCGCATTCCCGCCGCCGATATCCTGAACGATATTGACGCCGTGCTCGCCAATCTCACGCAGGTGATGCGCGAACGCATTGCCGACAAGCAGAAGGCCCGCCGCGCGCATGGCGACCAGATGCGCGCCGGGCGCAGCGCTGGCCGCGCTCCCACCCGAAACAGGACATAAGCAATGCTGGTAATCGACAACCTCCACGCCGAAATAGACGGGAAGCAGATCCTGAACGGCCTCACCCTCACCGTGAATGCGGGCGAGGTGCACGCGATCATGGGCCCCAATGGCGCGGGCAAATCGACGCTCGCCTATGTGCTGGGCGGACGGCCCGGTTACGAGGTGACCGGCGGCAGCGTGACCTTCATGGGGCAGGATCTGCTTGAGCTGGAACCGCACGAACGCGCGGCGGCGGGCTTCTTCCTCGGCTTCCAGTATCCGGTGGAAATCCCCGGCGTTTCCAATGTGCAGTTCCTGCGCGAGGCGCTCAATTCCCAGCGCAAGGCGCGTGGGCAGGAACCGCTGAGCGGCGGCGATTTCCTCAAGCTGGCGCGCGAGAAGGCGGGCCTGCTCAAGATGGATATGGATATGCTCAAGCGGCCGGTGAATGTCGGCTTTTCGGGCGGCGAGAAGAAGCGCAACGAAATGGTGCAGATGGGCATTCTCGATCCCAGCTTCGCCGTGCTGGACGAGACGGATAGCGGCCTCGATATCGACGCGCTGCGCATTGTGGGTGAAGGGATCAACGCGATCATGCGTAGCCCTGACAAGGCCGTGCTGCTCATCACGCATTACCAGCGCCTGCTCGATTACGTGAAGCCTGACCATGTCCATGTGCTCGCCAAGGGCCGCATCGTGAAGAGCGGCGGGCCGGACCTTGCGCTGGAGCTGGAAAGCGAAGGTTACGAGGCGGTGGCGGCATGACAGTTGCGACGCTCCCCACCTCCAAGGCGGAGGAATGGCGCTATGCCGATATTCCCGCGCTCGCCCGGCTTGATCCGGGCGCGCTGGACGATTGGCACGCGATCACCGTGCCGGCGGGCGAAAGCCTTGCCGATACGCTGGTGCTCGCCAGCGCCGCGCCGGATGTGCGCCGCCTCCGCCTGACGCTGGGCGCAGGCGCGCGCGCGGAATTGTTCGCGGTGGTGGCAGGCGGCGATTACGCGCGGCTCGATATCGACGTGACCATGGGCCGGGCTGCGCATTTCGAATTTGGCGGCGTCACCATCGGCGGCGGAGACGCGGTGCGCGAGATCGTCACCCGCCTGCGCCATGCGCAGCCGGATGCGACCAGCAACCAAGTGGTGCGCGCCGTGCATTGGGGGCAGGCGACGGGCAATTTCCTTGGCCGGGTGGATGTCGCCCGCCATGCGCAAAAGACCGACGCCGCGCAGGATTTCAAGGGCCTGCTGCTGGAACGCGGGGCGGCTGCCAATGCGCGGCCCGAACTCGAAATCTATGCCGACGATGTGAAATGCGCGCATGGCGCGGCGATCGGCCAGATGGACGAGGCGGCGCGCTTCTACATGGCCAGCCGCGGCATTGCGCCCGATGCGGCGCGCGCCCTGTTGGTGCGCGCTTTCATCGCCGATGCCTTTGCCGCTGCCGAGGCAGAGGCGGGCGAGGCGCTGCTGGAAACGGCGCTGGCCGCGCTGGAGGGGGCGGCGTTGTGACCAATTCAAGCCTTGCGAGTCCCCGCGCAGGCGGGAACCTTCCGCCACCCGGCGCATCCTCGCCTGAGGCCCCCGCCTTCGCGGGGGCGCTTCTGGCCGAGGCGCGGGCCGATTTCCCCGGCCTGCTCACCCCGGCGGGCAAGCCGTGGCATTACCTCGACACCGCCGCCACCGCGCAAAAGCCGCAAGCCGTGATCGACGCGGTGACGCGCGCTCTGGGCAGGGATTACGCCACGGTGCATCGCGGCGTCTATGCGCGCAGCGCCGAAATGACGCTGGCCTACGAAGCCGCGCGCCGCCGCGTGGCCGCCTTTATCGGCGGGCGTGAGGACGAAGTGGTCTTTACGCGCGGCGCGACCGAGGCGATCAATCTGGTTGCCGCGACGTGGGGCGAGGCGAATATCGGCGCGGGCGACCGCATCCTGCTCTCGCAACTGGAACACCATTCGAACATCGTGCCCTGGCAGATGCTGGCGGCACGCAAGGGCGCGCATATCGATGTCTGCCCGCTGACGGCGGATGGCCGGATCGACCTCGATGCCGCCGCCGCCATGCTGACGCCTGCGCACAAGCTGGTGGCGCTGGCCCATGTCTCCAATGTGCTGGGCGGCGTGCTCGACATCGCGCGCGCCGCAGTTCTGGCGCATGGCGTGGGCGCAAAGCTGCTGGTCGATGGCTGTCAGGCGGTGGCGCGCATCGGCGTGGATGTCGCGGCGCTCGATTGCGATTTCTACGCCTTCAGCGCGCACAAGCTGTATGGCCCCACCGGCATCGGCGCGCTGTGGGCAAAAGCGGATATCCTCAACCAAATGCCTCCCTATCAGGGCGGCGGCGCGATGATCGACAAGGTCAGCTTTGCCGGCACCACTTACGCCCCCGCGCCGCAGCGGTTCGAGGCAGGCACACCGGCGATTGTCGAGGCGGTGGGCTTTGCCGCCGCCTGCGATTATGTCGATGCCATCGGCCTTTCCGCCATCCATGCGCATGAAAGCGCGCTGGTGGCGCAATTGCGCGACGCCTTGGGCGCGATGAACGATGTGAGGCTGTTCGGCCCCGCTGACAGCGCGGGGATCGTCAGCTTCATGCTCGACGGTGTGCACCCGCATGATCTGGGCACCATTCTGGACGAGGAGGATGTGGCGATCCGCGCCGGGCATCACTGCGCCCAGCCGCTGATGGAACATCTGGGCGTGCCCGCCACCGCGCGGGCCAGTTTCGGCCTCTACAGTTCGCAAGACGATATCGCCGCGCTTGTGCGCGGTATTGAACGCACCAGAAGGATCTTTGGCTGATGGACGAACATCAGGACACTTCGCAACTCACTCCGCCGCCCGCCGAAGTGGTGGATAGCGTCGAAAAGCCGCCCCGCGCGAAGGTAGAGGATGCGGTGGAGGAGAGCGCCCCGGAAAATCTGGCCGAGAAGCTGGAACGCAAGCGCGACTATCTCGAAGGCTTCCTGGCGGCCAAACCTGCCGGGCTTGCTCCGGGTGAGCCGGGCGGTGAGCTGTATGAAGAGGTGATCGCGGCGCTGAAAGACATCTACGATCCGGAAATCCCGGTGAATATCTATGACCTTGGCCTGATCTATGGGGTCGATGTTACGCCCGATGCCGATGTGGCGATCACCATGACGCTCACCACTCCGCATTGCCCGGTGGCCGAATCCATGCCCGCCGAAATCGAAATGCGCATCGGCGCCATTCCCGGCGTGCGCGATGCCGAGGTGAACATCACCTGGGATCCGCCATGGGACGCCTCGAAAATGAGCGACGAGGCGCGGCTTGAGTTAGGAATGCTCTAGATGACCGAGACAAAATCCCGCGCGCGGCCCGCCGCCGTCATCCTCACCCCCGCAGCCGAACAGCGCGTGGCCGACCTTATGGCGCGCGCGCCCGAAGGGGCCATTGGCGTGAAGCTGTCCACGCCGCGCCGGGGCTGTTCCGGGCTTGCCTATTCGGTCGATTACGTCACCGCCGAAACCCCGTTTGACGAGAAGATCGAAACGCCCGGCGGCACCTTCTATATCGATGCCGCCAGCGTGCTGTATCTGATCGGCAGCACGATGGATTGGCGCGAGGATGATTTTGCCGCCGGCTTCGTGTTCGAAAACCCCAATGCCAAGGGCGCGTGCGGCTGCGGCGAAAGCTTCATGGTCTAAAGGCCTTGGCGCTGATCGCGGTATCCACCTACCTTCCCTTGCCCCCGGCAGAGGTGTTTGCGCGGCTTCGGAAACCGGCCGTTCTCGAAGCGGTCTCTGCACCCCTGCTGCGCTTTACGCCGCGCGGCGGAGCCTTCCCATCCGAATGGGTGCCCGGCGAATACCGGATGGGCGTCAAGCTGCTGGGCCTCATCCCGCTCGACGACCAGATCGTGGGGATCGAGGAGCTTCCAAGCGATCCTTCGGCGGGCTGCTATGCCCTGCGCGACAATGGCCGGGGCTGTGCGCGCGGGAAGGATGGCGGCGGGCTTATCCGGCGCTGGGATCACACCATGCAGGTAGAGCCGGAGGGCGAGGGCACGTGCTATACCGACCGGGTAGAGGTGGACGCGGGCGCACTCACCTTTGCGGCGGCCGGCTTTGCGCGCCTGCTCTATACCCACCGGCAGAGGCGCTGGCGCGGGCTGCTGGCGGCGGGAAAGATCTAGGCCGTAAACTCATAAACTGACTTGCGCGGCGCGGGCGCGGCTGATTCAAGGTTTCGGGAAGGAGTTTTGGATGACGCGTCGTAGATTTGAACTGACCGATGATGAGTGGCTGGTGATCGAGCCGTTGTTGCCGAACAAGCCT